>NZ_JBIPMS010000133.1:0-4414 GCF_044368995.1 Flavobacterium sp.
TTAGCAATTTTTTGGTCGTGCTCCGAAATATATTGTCCAGCTAGCATTTGATCAGTTCCTACTAAAAACATACCCAAAGCTTGTTTTCCTAAAACTTTTATATCATTTCTTCTTACAGGTTGTGTGTATCCTTGATTGGCCATTTGTAAAGCAACCTGTTTTGCTGTAGCAATTTGTCTGTCTTTATTTACCACAACAATATCTCTACCTTTTTGAAGTACGCCAATATCGAATGCTTCATAAGCAGAAGTTGCCACTTTCGCCATACCAACGGTTAAGAAATATTCCTGTAAAACATTTAATTCTACATCATTTTTTCTAAATAAATCTGAAGCACGAAGCGCCATTTCTTTAGAACCACCACCACCAGGAATTACACCAACACCAAATTCTACTAATCCGATGTAGGTTTCAGCAGCGGCAACTGCTCTATCTGAGTGCATGGTTAATTCGCAACCACCACCAAGTGTCATTCCGTGAGGTGCAGCAATTACTGGAATAGAAGAATAACGGCAACGCATCATCGTATCTTGAAACATTTTGATGGCCATATTTAATTCATCGTATTCTTGCTCAACAGCCAACATGAAAATCATGGCTAAATTTGCACCAACAGAAAAATTTGTTCCTTGGTTCCCGATAACTAAACCCTCATATCCTTTTTCAGCCATATCAATAGCTTTATTGATACCTTGTAAAACGCCAGCACCAATAGAATTCATTTTAGAAGTAAATTCTAAATTGATAATTCCGTCACCTAAATCGGTAATTATACTTTCGCTGTTGTTCCAAACTTTTTTGCTTTCGCGAATATTGTCTAAAATTATAAAAGCATCTTGTCCCGGAATTTTTTCTGATTGATTTTTATCTCTGTTATAGAAAAAAGTTGCTCCTTCTTTAACAGAATAGAAAGTCGTATTTCCAGAAGCCAACATATCAGTTACCCAACTTGCAGGCTGATAGCCTTCTACTTTCATTAATTCAATTCCTTTTTGAACACCAATTGCGTCCCAAATTTCAAATGGTCCGTTTTCCCAACCGAAACCAGCTTTCATCGCATCGTCAATTTTGTAAAAAGCGTTTGTGATTTCAGGGATTCTGTTAGAACAATAAGTAAACATCGAAGCGAAGTTTTTACGATAAAATTCACCGGCTTTGTCTTTTCCAGTGATTAATACTTTAAATCTATCAATAGGTTTGTCGATGGTTTTGGTTAATTCTAAAGTCGCAAAAGAAGCTTTTTTAGTCGCACTATATTTTAATGTATTCAAATCTAAAGACAATATTTCTATTCCTTCTTTTTTATAGAAACCTTGATTGGTTTTAACTCCCAACCATTTATTTTCCATCATTTTATTAATAAAATCTGGTAGCTTAAACAATTCTAAAACCTCGTCTGTTTTACAATTTTCGTAAATCCCGTTAGCCACGTGAACTAAAGTATCTAAACCAACTATATCTACTGTTCGGAAAGTTGCCGATTTAGGTCGACCAATTACCGGACCAGTTAATTTATCTACTTCTTCAATTGTTAAGCCCATTTCCTTTACTTGATGAAACAAGCTCATAATTCCAAAAATTCCAATTCTATTCCCGATAAAAGCGGGAGTATCTTTGGCAACAACGGATGTTTTTCCTAAAAATTTTTCTCCGTAACCATTTAAGAAGTCTAATACTTCTGTTGAAGTTTGAGGTCCAGGAATAATTTCGAATAATTTTAAGTAACGTGCTGGATTAAAAAAGTGCGTTCCACAGAAGTGTTTTTGAAAATCTTCACTTCTCCCTTCACTCATAAAATGAATAGGAATTCCAGATGTGTTTGAAGTAATTAATGTTCCTGGTTTACGAAATTTCTCAATTTGTTCGAAAACGCTTTTCTTAATATCTAAACGTTCTACAACCACTTCAATAATCCAATCGCATGAAGCTATTTTAGTCATATCATCTGTAGTATTTCCAGTAGAAATTCTACTAGCAAAACTTTGATGATAAATTGACGATGGTTTTGATTTTAGCGCAATTGCCAAATGATCGTTAACCAATCTGTTTCTAACTAACTTACTCTCAAGAGTCAACCCTTTTTTTATTTCAACAGCTGTTAATTCATTTGGAGCAATATCCAACAAAATTACTTCTACTCCTATATTTGCAAAATGGCAGGCAATTCCACTACCCATAATTCCAGATCCAATAACTGCAACCTTTTTAATATTTCGTTTCATTTATATGTATTTAATTTTGGAAAATTCTATATTTAAATAAAAATATAAACATTTATACGTTATTTTAGTTTGATATTTTTATCAAAAATTTCTTTTTCAAGAATTTGTTCATTAATAATATCGGCAACTTGCATAAAATTATAAAGCTGTTCCTCAGTAATTTTAGATTTAATCACTCCATTAAACTGTAGCACCGTTTGTTTTGATAATTCTCTTTTTTGTTTTCCTTCTTCAGTTAAAAAAATCAAAACACCTCTTCCATCAGATGGGTTTTTTTTTCGTATTATCAAACCTCTTTGCTCCATAGATTTTAAAGTTCTAGTTAAACTTGTAGCTTCCATACCCATTCTAGGACCTAAAGCAGTAGAAGGAATTCCCTTTTCTTTATCAATGCTCAATAAGGCAAAACCCGTAGCCATAGTAGCACCATATTTTGCAGCTTCTTCATTATACATTTTAGAAACCGTTTGCCAGGTATGTCTTAAAATATAATCGATTGTTTTATCTTGCATAAATTATTTTTTTCAAATATAAAAAAAAATACTATGCGCGCATAGTATTTAGTTGATTTTTTCAGTTTATAGACTAAGTGATATAAATTTACAAATAAAAAGAAATCAATAACCTTTTTTGATACTAATAAATTGTTAAATCTTTTACTCGAGTAGGTATTAAATTGATCGGAATAGAGTAAATTACTTAAGTTGAATTAAGCTCCAAATAGGAATATGATCTGAAATTTTTCTTGCTTCTTTAACAGATTTAAATGAGGTATAAAAAGGTACAATTCCACTTTTTAAAACTTCAAGATTGGTAGGCTTGTAAAAAATATTATCATACTCTGATGCTAAACAATCATTATTTATACATTTCTGACGTAAACTTGTTTTTTGATTTTGAAAAACACTTGTAAAACCTATTTTTTTAATTGAGAAAAACACAGAATTACTTTGAGGACAATTAAAATCACCCATAAAAACTAAATTAAGTTTTGGATACAAATTAGGAAAAAATTTAAAATATTTTATTTCGCTTGCTGGATTTTTCTTTTTTGGAACCGCATGAAATGATACTAAAGTTATTGATTTCCCTTTGTAAATAAAAGTACCCATAAAAGGTTCTCGATCAATTTCTTTTTGATAGTTTTGATCTAACCAACAATTACCTATTTTTTTTACGATTGAAGGTTTCCAAATAAAAGCATATCGCTCACAACTAGATGTACTGATACTCGTTGTTGGATTGCTAATTACATATTCCCATTTTGCCCCTTTGGTATTTAAAATGGCAACTAATCTACTTACTGCTTTTGCACCTCCATAACCAGCAACTACCTCTTGAATAGCAATAATATCATAACTTTTTATAGCGTTTGCCATAACCATTAATTCACTATCTGATTTTGATTTACCTAAATTCATTATATTCCAAGTACAAACGGATACTTGAGAAAAAGAAAAACAAGTGACTAATAAAAAGAAAAATAAGAACTTTTTTAATAACATATTTGATTTTTTTGCTAAGATATAAATAAGTATGATTATTTGTTTACCTACAAAAGATTTTATTTTGTGCGTTTCCTTCCAGGTCGTGTGTTTCGTTATATCTTTTTTGGTGTTATTTTTAAAAAAAAGGATGCCACTACACCCACTAACGCTCAGGTTTTCATAAGATATATTTGGTGAAAAATTGCCAGCACGCCACACCAATAACAAAAAAAAGAGGCTATCTTTTCAGATAGCCTCTCAATAAAAGAAGGCGGCGAACCGAGCTTGCGAACACGCCGCACCAATAACAAAAAAAAGAGGCTATCTTTTCAGATAGCCTCTCAATAAAAGAAGGCGGCGACATACTCTCCCACATAACTGCAGTACCATCTGCGCAGTTGGGCTTAACTTCTCTGTTCGGAAAGGTAAGAGGTGAGCCCCAACGCAATAACCACCTTAATTGTAAGTCTAAAGTCGATTGTCATAAAGTCTAAAGTTGTTTGCTTTAAAACTTTGGACTTTCGTCTTTAAGACTGCAGCTTGGCTGCAAATATCTTAACATACTGAGATAAAAATATAAAAAATAAAAAACATTCTTTCTTTGAAAGAATTTCGTTTCTCCCGATTAATCGGGAGAAACTTTACAATAAGCTTACGGGTTATTAGTACTACTCGACTATGACATTACTGCCTTTACATCTATAG
>NZ_JBIPMS010000039.1:0-13744 GCF_044368995.1 Flavobacterium sp.
GGCACAAGAAATATTAGAAAAATCGCCAATGTCTATCAGAATGTTAAAATTCGCTATGAATTTAACCGATGATGGTATGGTGGGTCAACAAGTTTTTGCTGGTGAAGCCACACGATTGGCCTACATGAGCGAAGAAGCTGTAGAAGGCAGAAATGCTTTCTTAGAAAAACGCAAACCTAATTTTGAGAAAAAGTACATTCCTTAGGTTGGGTGAAGGGTAAAGGGTAAAGGGTAAAAGTAAAAAGTAAAAAAGTGATCGCAAATAAAAAACTTCTTCTGTTTTTAAGCATTTCAATGCTAATTTATTGGTTACTTTGCAACACAATTGATGTATATAAATTTGCCGTTTTAGGTGTGTTTTATGAAATGCTTTGGTTGCCAATGATGGTAATGCTGTTTGTTTTACCAATAGTAAATACCTATTCTATGTTAAATACCAAAAACAGACTGATTCATTATTTTAGTTTGTTACTCAATATAATAACTTTATTAATCGTTTTCTTAATCTAATGAAAAACACCATACAATATTGGATTCAAGCCGCACGATTACGAACGTTACCCCTTTCTATTTCTGGAATTTTGGTAGGAAGTGCGTATGCGAATTACCAAAATAAATTTGAATGGATTGTTTTTGTGTTGGCATTATGTACCACATTGTCTTTTCAAGTATTATCCAATTTTGCCAACGATTATGGCGATGGTATAAAGGGAACAGATGCCAATAGAATTGGCGAAAAACGTTTAGTAGCTTCGGGTGAAATTACTTCTACCAAAATGAAAAGAGCAATTATAATTAACGGAATCATAGCGTTTGTATTAGCTGTTTTCTTGATTTATTTTGCTTTTGGGCAACAAAATTTTGTGTATTCGTTTACTTTTTTGGTGTTAGGTGTCGCTTCTATTGCTGCAGCCATAAAATATACCGTTGGCAATAACGCTTATGGTTACAGTGGTTTTGGAGATGTTTTCGTTTTTGTATTTTTTGGATTAGTAGCCGTTATTGGGAGTAATTTCTTATACTCGAAACATATCGATATAAAATTATTTCTTCCCGCTACGGCTATAGGAATGTTAAGCACTGCTGTTTTGAACTTAAACAATATGCGCGATATTGAAAATGACAGAATCGCAAATAAAAATACGTTAGTGGTAAAATTTGGATTGAAATGGGCAAAACAATACCAAGGTATTCTAATGGTTTTTTCTGTTATTATAGTTTGGATTTTTTTAATTTTATTACGATTAAATACATTATTGATACTGCCTTTTTTTCTATTTGCAGCTACTATACTTCAGAAAATAAACAAAGTTGATAAGTCATCTGATTTCGACCCTTTTTTAAAAAAAGTCGCTTTATTTGTTTTTTTCTTATCAATTGGAATAGGGTTTGTATTGTATTTCAACTAAACTATGTTTTACTATTTATAACGAAGCGACTCCAATTGTAAATGAAAACTGACTTATTAAATATTTTAAAATAAATTAAATGAAAAAAATATTCTTATTCCTACTTATTGCTCAAATTTCTTTCGCACAGAAAGATGGTTTTTGGGATAAAGAACGAGCTTTTACTAAAGAAATTAAACTTTCAGCGGGCAACCGAACGTTAGTTAAAATTGAAGATTTACCTGAAGGTGCCTCTGAATTTGTATTCCGAATTTTACTAATTGATGAAAACGGAAAAATCACTAATAGCTTGGCATCTGTTTTAAAAGCCATACCAGATCCTACAGGAATTAGTCAAGGCACAGCCGGGGCTCTTTTTTTAACCAATTCTCTTTCTGGCGACGACAAATGTGTTTATGGAATTTACACGTCTGAAAAGACCGGAAATCAGTTTTTAAAAGACGGAAAGTTAGAAACGGCCTGCTATTTTAGCAAAGAGCCTATAAATAAAGACAGTAAAGTAATTTCTATTAAAAACACCAACTGTTTTGAAAACGCACCCTCTATTTGGTTTGGTTTTGAAAATAAAAACTGGGTATTAAGTACCAAAATAGTTTTGGAAGTGGTTTCTTGGGTCGACTATTCTGCTAGCAGAGGATGGAATTTAGAAACAAAAAAAGAGTTAGTTGTATTAGGAAAAAAATTAGATTGGTATAAAAAATCATCTAATCAGTCATTATTTTTAGCTCAATTTGTTGAAAGTTTTACAGAAAAATATAAATTTTCAGAATACAATCAATTGTTAACCGTTGAGAAATCAAAAGCAATTAATGAAATGCAAGAAATAGCTTTAAAGAAAACCAATCAGTTTGATTCGTTTTTAACTACGATACGTGTGGAAGCCATTCAGTTAAACAACAAAAATAAAGTTGAGGAAGCCATTTCGAAAATTCAAAACGAAATTATTTTCAAAAATACTGCAAATCATATTGATTATGGGTTGATAGGAAGTTTTTATTTGTTGTCTAAGCAATTTGAAAAAGCAGAATTAAACCTAGAAAAAGCAATTTTATTAGACAAAACAGATTTAACGCATAGATTGAATTTGTCTTACGTGTATTTATTCACAGACCGTGTTTCGGAAGCAAAGGACCTTCATAACCAATATAAAACGCAAAACATTAACTCAAATGTAAGTTGGGTGAATCAAACTAAATCTGATTTTTCTGATTTTGAAAAGAATGGCTTTACTACTGATAATTTTAAAAAAATATTAAGAATACTTGAATAAAAGTCAATAACAAAGTTCCCAATTCAAAAGCGTTTTCGTTAAATTTGGAATTTGGAATTTTTTAATTTGGAATTTTAAATGAACGCTACCTACAAAAAGTACATCCTAAACTTTAAACGTCCAAGTGGCACCTCTCGTGGTGTGATGACGGAAAAAGAGACCTGGTTTTTACTATTGGAAGAAAATGGTAAAATTGGAATAGGTGAGTGCGGATTGTTGCGAGGATTATCTATTGATGATCGCCCAGACTATGAAGAAAAACTACAATGGGTGTGTGAAAACATCCATTTGGGTAAGGATGAATTATGGGGCAATTTGCTTGAATTTCCTTCCATTCAGTTTGGTGTAGAAATGGCATTTTTGTCTTTGCAATCAGCCACGCCTTTTGAATTGTTTCCTTCTGATTTTACCAAATCGAAAGATTCAATTTTAATTAACGGTTTGGTTTGGATGGGTGAGGAAGCTTTTATGAAACAACAAATTGAAGAAAAATTAGCTGAAGGTTTTACCTGTATCAAATTAAAAATAGGTGCGATTGATTTTGAAAAAGAACTAGGATTATTACGCTTTATTCGTCAACATTTTGATGCAAAAACCATTGAAATTCGTGTGGATGCCAACGGTGCTTTTAGTTCAATTGAAGCTTTAACAAAATTAAATCAATTATCTGAATTTGAATTACATAGCATTGAACAGCCTGTTCAAAAAAACAATACTGACAAGATGTCAGAGCTATGCAAAACCACACCAATACCAATAGCGTTAGACGAAGAATTAATTGGTGTTTTCGCTTATAAAGATAAAGCCAAGCTTCTAGATGCAATACAGCCACAATTTATTATTTTGAAACCAAGTTTTATTGGCGGCATAAAAGGTTGCTTAGAATGGATAGCATTAGCTGAAAAGCGGAATATTGGCTGGTGGATTACTTCTGCTTTGGAAAGTAATGTGGGCTTAAATGCGATTGCACAATTTACCTATACCTTAAATAATAAAATGCCACAAGGATTAGGAACCGGTGGCTTGTATACAAACAATTTTGATTGTCCTTTAGAAATCATAAACGGGCAGTTATTTTATGTAAAAGATCGAAATTGGGATTTTAAATTGTAAGTTTACAAATAGTTCCTATAAATTATACGTGTTATGAAGTTACTTTTATTACTTTACTTTTGCTTTACTATGAATTCGATTTCAATTTATAATTTTTCTAAAAACTCAAAAGTTTCCGATTGGATAATTATTGATGATGTAGTTATGGGCGGTCGTTCTAATGGTCGGTTTTCTATCGATGAAGATGGGAATGGCGTGTTTTCTGGTACAGTTTCAACTGAAAATTATGGTGGTTTTTCTTCTGTTAGGTATCAATTTGATAAAATAAATACGACAGTAGATAGTAAAATTTCTATAAAACTAAAAGGAGACGGTAAAGAATATCAAATTAGAATTAAAGACAAAACATCAAGATATTATTCTTACATCACAACTTTTAAAACTAACGGGAATTGGCAAGAAATTAGTATCAATATGAAAGATTTATATCCTTCTTTCCGTGGTCAGAATTTAGATTTACCAAATTACAACAGCAACTCTTTTGAAGAACTAGTTTTTTTAATTGGTAATAAAAAAAATGAATCCTTTCAATTGGTAATTGATAAAATTGAACTCAATTAGATTTACGTAAATCAAAAATTGTAATTCGTAAATTACAATTTTTCCATATTACTAGCCAAAGTTTCAATAAACTTAGTGATTGGTCCTTTTACCATCATGGCCATCATCGCATTAAATTCACCTTCAAAAAACAATTGTACTTCTGTTGTATTTTCTGAAATAGCATCTATTTTTGCGGTTAATGTAAACGGTAATTTACTTGATGCAGCACCTAAAATAATTTCTGAATTTGGTGTGCTTGCTTTTTTTATCAATTTAATTTCTGGCATACCTTTTAAACCAAATTCAAAGCAATTTTCATCAATAACTTCAAATTTTGCTATATTTTCAGGCATTAATTTCTCGAAATTTTTAATATCTGATAAGGCATTAAAAATATATGCTGCTGATTTGTCTACGCTTGTTTTTGGACTTTCTAAATTCATTATGTTGTTTTTTTTGTTCAGGTTTAGTAAATATAAACTCGTAAATCTTACATTCAAAAGTACTGTTTATTTTTTGTAATTCAAATAATCTTGTAATAGTATTGTTGCGGCAATTTCGTCTATTAAACCTTTGTTTTGGCGTTGTTTTTTCTTTAAACCGCTATCAATCATAGTTTGAAATGCCATTTTTGAAGTAAAACGTTCATCTACGCGTTCCATTTTCATATTTGGAAATTCGGTATGAAATTGCTTAATGAATATTTCTATAATTTCTGTGCTTTCACTTGGTAAGCCATTCATTTGTTTAGGTTCACCGATGATTACAACTGAAACATTTTCTTTCGAAAAATACGTTTTTAAAAAAGGAATTAAATCTAAAGACGGAATAGTGGTAAGTCCGCTTGCAATAATTTGAAAGTCGTCTGTAACTGCAATTCCAGTCCGTTTTTGTCCGTAATCTATGGATAAAATTCGTGCCATTTGATTAATTTAAATACAAAAGTAAGTAAAACCCTATGTAAATATATAAATTACTACAAATAAAAAATCTCACCTTGATAAATCAAGATGAGATTTTAAAAATATATTTTTTTTATTTATTGTTTTGTAGTTGGTAAACTTTCTAAAATTTCCACTTCAAAAATGAGATTACTGTTTGGTGGAATTACGTTTCCGGCACCTCTTTCGCCATATCCTAATTTAGCAGGAATAAAGAAAATTGCTTTTTCGTTGAAATTCATATTGTTAATGCCTTCTAAAAACCCAGGGATTAAACCACCTTTGCTTCCGCATTTAAATGGAAAAGGTTGGTAACCGTTTTGATTGGCTCTATTTTGATCGAATTTACCATACATTTTGTTAACAGCTTCGTAGCTACTGTCAAAAAGAGTACCGTCTTCTAAATATCCTGCATAATGCACATAAATATCTTTTCCTTCTGCAGGTTTAACTCCAGTTCCTTTTTGTAAGATGCTATATTGTAAACCACTTGCTGTAGTTGTGGTCTTAGCTTTTAAAGTGGCTAATTCAGCAACTTTGGCAGCTAAAAGAGGGCCGAATTTTTCTTTCATTTCTTTGTCGGCAGTAGCTTTTGCTTCCGCTTCTTTTTGTTTTCTTTCAGTTTCTAATATAGCTGATGCCTCTGCTCTAATTCTGGCTTCTTCTGCTTCTTTTTTATCTAATTCAGGTTTCATTTTCATATACTCTGAAAACACTTTTTCTGCATTGAAATTTTTAGCTAATTTTCCTTTTCTAACAATTACTACTTTTTCAATTACATCATCCTGAGCAATAGCATCTACTACTTTTTGCCCTTCAATAACGTGACCGAAAACACTGTGTTTATTGTTTAACCAAGGTGTATCTTTATGTGTAATGAAAAATTGAGAACCGTTTGTTGCAGGTCCAGAATTTGCCATAGAAAATATTCCAGGTTTGTCATGTTTTAAGCTTGGATCAAATTCGTCTTTAAATTTATATCCAGGATCTCCGGCTCCAGTTCCTAAAGGACAACCACCTTGAATCATAAAATTTGGAATAACTCTGTGGAATTTTAAACCATCATAATATGGTTTTCCTTTTCTGTCGTTTGTTACAAATTCATTTTTACCTTCTGCTAATGAAATAAAATTAGCTACAGTAATTGGTGTTTTTTGAAATTCTAACTGTAAGGCAATTTTACCTTTGTTGGTATATATTTCTGCAAATATACCTTCCAAAACTACTGGTTTTGGTTTCACATTTTTAGTTTGTGCTAAAGAAACAGTGGCTGTTAAAGCACATAATAGTAATACTAACTTTTTCATATTTAAATAAATTATTGTTTTTCTAATAGTTCTACTTCAAATAAAAGCGTAGCATTTGGTGGAATTGCACCATAGCTTTGTTCGCCGTAACCTAAATGACCAGGAATTAATAAGGCCATTTTATCTCCAAATTTCATATTTTCTAATCCTTCAATAAATCCTGGAATTAAGCCAGTTTTACTGCCATAAGTAAAAGGGAATGGAGCATATCCTTTTGCTTCTTTTCTTGCTAAATCTAATAAGCCATTTTCTTCAGCAACATTACTATAACTTGTGTCAAATAAAGTACCGTCTGTAAAAAATCCAGCATAATGCACATATACTTTTTGACTATAAACAGGTTTTTTTCCTTTTCCTGAAGATATAATTTTATAAATTAATCCTGACTTTGTTTTCTTACCTGTAGTTTTTATAGTTTCAATTTGAGCCACTTTTTTAATTTTTATTTGCTCAAGTACTTTTTGTAATTCAGCTTGTTTGTCAAAATAATCTTTAAATACTTTAACAGCATCAAATTTTTTGGCAGCATCGCCAATTCGTATGATTTTAACACTATTTATTTTGTCACCAACTACTATGGTATTCACAACTTCTAATCCTTCTACAACTTCTCCAAAAACACTATGTTTGCCATCTAAATAAGAAGTAGCATCTGTGGTGATAAAAAATTGAGAACCATTTGTGTTTGGTCCTGAATTTGCCATCGATAAAATTCCTGCTTTTCCATGATTTAATTCTGGATGAAATTCATCTTTAAATTTGTACCCAGTTCCGCCTTGTCCTGACCCTAAAGGATCGCCACCTTGAATCATAGGAGGGTTTGATTCTACTCTGTGAAAAGTTAACCCGTCAAAAAAATGAATGCCTTTGTATTTTGAGTTGACATAATTATTTTTTCCTTCTGTTAAAGTCACAAAGTTCGCAACAGTAAAAGGGACTTTTTCAAATTCTAATTTTACAGTTATACCTCCTTTTGAAGTTTCAATTTTGGCATACAAGCCATCTGATAAATTACTATTTTCAACTTTGTCTTTGCAAGAAATAAATAGCGTTGTAAAAAAAAGTAGGGTTAGTATCTTTTTCATTTTATAATTATTGAGTAGTTTCCGTTTTAATTTCATTTAATGTTACCAAGCAAATAATTGGTTGATTGGTTCCGATTTTTTTATCATCACCATGATAGCCATAGGCAGATTGGGAAGGAAAAATGAATTTTACTTTATCGCCTATGTGCATTAATTTTATACCGTTTCTTAAACCGCTCAATATGTTTTGTTTGTCAACATAATACGTTTGTGTTTTTAATTCTGCAGCGGTATAAATACTATTTCCGTATAAATCGGTAATTTCATAATCAAATTGAACCACATCGCCTTTTATAGGAAGCACATTTTCTGCACTTTTATTTTCATAAGCATACCAAAATCCTTTTTCTGATCGATTATAAATAAATGCCGTATCTTTTTGAATGATTTTTGTAATGGCTATTTTTTCTTGTTCATTCAATTTTTTATTTCTATCAATGGATTCTTTCATAAAAGTTCCAGAATTTCTAGAAATCGGTTGGCGCGCTTGTTTTTCAGAACACGAAGCGATGAAAATTGTTACTACTATAAGTAATATAGATTTGAATGCATTCATTATTGTTACTTTATTTTTTTTCGACTGCTAAAATAGCAATAAATTTAGTTATTGTGCCTTCTAAAGTATCAAAAGATTTTCCGCCAGCTGCATTTTTGTGCCCACCACCATTAAAATGGTTTCTGGCAAACTGATTTACATCGAAATCACCTTGCGATCGGAAAGATATTTTAATTATTTTTTCTTCAGCAACTTCTGTAAAAAAAGCTGTAAAATCTATATTTTTAATGGTTAAGCCGTAATTTACAATACCTTCTGTATCGCCTTTTTTAACTTGTAATTCGTTTTGTTCTTGTTGCGAAAGTGCAATGTAACTGGTTTTGTATTCGGGTAACACTTTCATATTTGAAAGCGCTTTTCCTAAAATTTGAAGTTTATTATAATCGCCATTATCGTATAAATTTTCATGAATTTGCGAATTATTAACTCCTATATCAATTAAATTTCCCACAATACGATGTAAGTTTCCTGTAGTTCTTGGAAAACGAAATCCACCAGAATCTGTTGCAATTCCAGTATACAAACACGTGGCTGCAGTCAGATTTATATAGTCTCCAAGTGCTAATTTTTGTATTAATTCATACACCATTTGGCAAGTTGAACTATATCCTATATCTGAAAACGTATATTTTGCAAAATTATCTGGTTTTTCATGATGATCAATCATAATAAATGTTGCAGAAAGTGTTTTTAAAACAGTTTCCATTTGTTCACCAGCGCGATGAAACGCATTAAAATCTAGGGTGAAAATAAGCTCTGCTTCGTTCAAAACTTCTATTGCTTCTAAATTCTTAGTGCCTTCATAAATCAAAGTTGCTTCTTCAATGCCAGGAATCCATTGTAAATAATCTGGAATTTCATTTGGAACAACAACGGTTATTTGGTGATTTAATAGTTTTAAAATATGATATAAACCAAGCGTAGAGCCCATAGCATCACCATCAACATTTCTATGAGGAATGATGGCAATTTTTTTTGGATTTGCTAAAAGTTGTTGCAACTCTTTAATTTGAGTTTCGTTTAAATGTGTCATTAATTATATATTTTTAAACCAATTATAACCCCCAAAAAACCTATGATTATGGAAGATAATGTATAAACTACGGCTAAGTTATAATTTTGATTTTGAATAAATTGAATATTTTCTAAACTAAATGTCGAAAAAGTTGTAAAACCACCACAAAAACCAGTAATAAGCAAAATTTTTAAAGTTTCGTTTTGTAAATTATTTTTTTGAATGTAGCCAAAAAGTAAGCCAATTAACAAACAGCCTAAACCATTTGCAATGAAAGTTGCCCAAGGAAACTGTGTTGTGTTATTTTTAGTTAGAAAATAACTTAATAAATATCTAGCTACGCTTCCTATTCCGCCACCAAGGAGTACCAAAAGTATATTTTTTATCATCTTTTTAAACTAAAATGGCCTTTTATGTTTTTACCGTTTGTGGCTTCCAATACAAACCAATAATCTGTTGAAGGAAGAATTTGTTTGTTAAAAGTTCCGTCCCAACTGGTGTTGCTTTTATTTATTTCTTTTATTAGTTTGCCAAATTTATCAAAAATATAAATTTTACTGTTTTCTAACCCTTTTTTTTCTAAATTTTTTATTTGCCACGTATCATTAAAAGAATCACCATTAGGCGTAAAAAATTTTGGATAGGAAATTGCAAAAAAGGTATCAGAAACGGTTCCACAATTCTCTTCTTTTACATAAACTATGTATTCTCCAGCATCAGGCAAATTAAAAATGGGTGTATTTTGAAAGTTGATACCATCAATTGAATAAGTGTAATTTCCATTTCCGGAAATAGTAACTGCTGCGGTTAAATCCTCCTCAAAATCGTTTACCTCAATGTTTGTGATTGTGGTAATTTCAGTATTAATAGCCGTAAATGTTTTTGTATTGTTACACCCATTTGCGCTTGTTAATGTAACTATATAATTTCCTGCATTTGAAATAGATATGGTTTGTGAATTCTGAACAGGTAAAGTATTCCAACTATAATTAGAAAAACCATTTGGAGCACTAATATTTTTTGGAACATTATTGCAAATATTTATTATTTCGGTGACTAAGATACCGCCAGATGAAATTACGTTTAAAGTAATTGGTATATTAGAATAGCAATTTTCAAGCGAAATGATTCGAGCATAAATAATTTGTTGATTTGGAACGGTATTCGTAAAGTTTGCTGGTAAAGCAATAGTTCCTGAAGTAGAATCAAATAAAGCTACAGCATAATTGCTGGCTAAATTGTTGAAAATTTGTGTTCTAATGGAGTTCAAATCAAAGTTAGCAAGTCCATCCGAATTAAAATCACAAGCTGTAAAACTGGTAGTTGATGGTGTAATATTTGGCGCATATTCAATTTCAATATTCCCTGTAATAATGCATGTGGTATTGATGGTTATTTCTACAGCATAAATTCCAGCTGAGCTTACGTCATATGTAGCACTATTTGTTCCAACTTGAGTACCATTTTTGAACCATTTATAATTTGTAGCGCCAGTTTGTGTAGCGTTTAAGGTTAAAATTTCATTTGCACAAAGCGAATTTCCGGTGTCGATTAATCTATTTGGACCTAAGTCTTTTTCAGATACAAAACTACCGGCTTTTAAAAATATACCAGAATCATATCGTTCATTTCCCTCATCGGCGATTACTAATTTTATATGATATAAATTCCCTGGAATTACTGTCGCTTGTGCGGTTAAAATTTTCGTTTGGCCATCAAAAGTTGTAGGGTAATTACCCGTATTAAACGCATCAAAATACATTTCATTAGCGGCAGGGCAAATTGTGCCGGTTCCTCTTACTGTATTTATTTTAACAGGAATTGAGGTACCAGGTACTAACGCTAAATTTTGATAATTAGTGGCACTAACTTCCTTTAACAGAAAAGCAAAGCCATCGGAAAAATTACATTGATCTGAACTAGGGTTTAAAAGATATTGCTCGGATGCAAAAATATATTCAAAGCTAATAGTATTTGCATTGGGTATAAAATCGAATTCTAAAACAGTAGCATTAAATGTATCAGTTAAACTTAGCGCAGTATTCAAATCGGAGTCACCATTCCATCCCATTCCAATACCTGAATCAGAAAAATTTGAATTAGGCCCAACGGTTGAGTTTAATTTTCCAGTGCTCAAAACAATACCTTCTTGAAATGGAAATATAGAACCATTTGCGTTAAAATAACCATAACTTAAATCTCCAGAAATAAAATTTCCGCTAGTTACAGAAAAGTTACTTACAGAAACACAACCACTATTAACTAAAATGTTTTCAATTAGTTGTTGTGCTGTATAGGTTTGATTTACAGTTATATTTTGTGAAACACCAACGTTAAATAAAACGCCAAAAAATATAAATATTATTTTTTTCATAGCATCAGCAAATATACTATAAATCTCGTTTTTTAAGGATGTAAAATGATAAAAATAAGAACACGCATGTCCAAAAAAGTACTATGGCAATATTAATAGGTTGTACTGCATAGTTTTTTTCAATAGTTGCACCTACAGTATTCGTTACCGATTTTATAAAATTTAATCTAGTAAAGGGTTCAATAATTAAATTGGACATCGATTCTAAGGGTAGTGTATTTTTAACCCAATCGATTACTAATGTGTCTTTATCTAAATGTGTATAACCTAAAATTTGATATTTTAAAATGGCATGACCAATATTTTCGCTTAAAAACCAAACAAAAATAAATCCTAATGTAAAAGCAGATCGTTTTATAAGCAATGCAAGAAACAAACAGAAAGAGAAAAACGCAACATGTTTTAAAAAATAGGCAAACAAATATTCTAAATCCGAAAAAATTATACCCATTTCTGTATATGAAGAATATTTTAAACCTAATATCAAACTAATTAGAAATACCAAAATGGTAGAAACTAATGAGAACACTAAAATGGTATATACTTTTGATAATAAAAATTCTTTTTTAGACATGCCGTCTATTAAATTTTGTTTTAATGTACCATAACTGTATTCGTTCGCAATCATAGAAACGATAATTACTGCCAAAAATATTTTTAGCCAGGAGGCAATGAATGTTGTAAAGTGCCAAATGTATGGAAAGTTAAAAAACCCACTTTTAGCGGCTTCAAATTTAAAAATACCAAAATCGAATTCAATTAATGCTACCGTCGCTAATAAAGATAGCGATAAAAAGTAGATTATGGTTAGTATTCTACTGGCCTTGTTTTGCCATATTTTTTGTAATTCTATAGAGAGTAATCTTTTCATTTTTTTGGGTATAAGGTTTTGGAATTTGGAATTTAGAATTTGAAATTTAAAATTTTACTTTTGTTTCGTTAATTCTAAAAACTGTTCTTCTAAACTGTGCTTTCTTTTTACTAAATGTGTAAGTGTAATATTTTGTTTAAATAAGTGTGAATTTAATTCAGATGCTTCCAAATTTGCATTTAAATACACCAATACTTTAGAGTCTTCTTCTTCTATTTTTTCAATTTGAGGAAAGGAAGCTAATGCAGTTTTTAATTGTACTAAATTATCTGATTCCAATTCAAAAAAACCCTCGTTTGAAGTAATTCCGTCAACTGCTCCTTGGTATAAAGTAACCCCGTTACGAATCACAATTACATGTGAACAAACTTTTTCTACTTCGTCTAACAAGTGAGAAGCTAAAAGAATTGTAGTGCCTTGGTTGGCAATAATTCGAATTAAATCTCGAATTTGTCTTATGCCTTGAGGATCTAAGCCATTTGTAGGTTCATCTAAAATTAAAATTTCCGGATCATTTAATAGGGCAGAAGCAATGGCCAAACGTTGTTTCATTCCTAAAGAATAGGTTTTAAATTTGCTGTCTTTTCTTTCTAAAAGACCTACTAATTCTAATTTTTCGGAGACTTTTGTAAAAGGAATATTTTTTATTTTGCAAACTAATTTCAAATTGTCTTCCGCTGACATGTAAGGGTAAAAGTTGGGGCGTTCGATAATTGCGCCGACTTTTTTTAGGGCTTCATGGGTAGAATAAGCACCGTGAAACCATTCAAATTCTCCAGAAGTTTTGTTTACCACATTTAGTACAATGCCTAAAGTAGTAGATTTTCCAGAACCATTAGGACCTAAAATTCCATAAACATTACCTTTTTTTATTTCAATAGAAACGTTGTTTACCGCATGAACCTTGCCGTATTTTTTATGTAGATTGGTAATTTTTAATATAGTTTCCAATAGTTTTACGTATTTAAATTATAAGTAAGACGACAGAAACTTTATCCCGTTACACGAATTCGTTAAGAAATTTCGATTTATTTTTTCGAATATATGCAACAATAAGCGATACAACATCTTCGTCTTCTTCAGTAAAGAAAATTTCATCTAAGTCTTCCCAACCTGAGATAATTTTCTCGTCAAGCTTGGTAATAACTTCTTGTCTTTTAGTGGTGTTTTCTATATATTTTACTGTAAATAATTGAAATGCTTTTGTCAGTAATGCAGCTGTTTTAGTCGCTTCAATCTCTTTATATGCTTGAATAATTT
>NZ_JBIPMS010000134.1:0-4378 GCF_044368995.1 Flavobacterium sp.
GAAAGTAGCTTTAGACTCTCTCATTCCTGGCATATCTACTTTAGATAAATCCCATCCTCCATTTTCCATAGAGTGCATGAAATCATCACCGTATTTTATAATTCCTGACTCTAACATCTCACGAAGTAAGTCGTTTCCTTCACGTGTTCTTTCTCCTACTCCTGCGAATACTGAAAGTCCACCGTGACCTTTTGCGATATTGTTAATTAATTCTTGAATCAATACAGTTTTACCCACTCCAGCACCACCGAATAAACCAATTTTACCTCCTTTTGCGTAAGGCTCAATTAAGTCAATTACTTTAATACCTGTAAATAAAACTTCAGAAGAAGTAGCTAAATCTTCAAATCTTGGTGCTGCACGGTGAATTGACATTCCGTTATCTCCGTCTTTAGGTAAATCTCCTAAACCATCGATAGCATCACCAATAACGTTGAATAAACGACCATAAACATCTGGTCCAATTGGCATTTTAATTGGATTTCCTGTTCCAACCACTTCAGTACCTCTTGATAAACCATCAGAAGAGTCCATTGAAATAGTACGTACCGTATTTTCTCCAATGTGAGATTGTACCTCTAAAACCAATTTAGTACCGTCTTTTTTAGTAATTTCTAACGAATCATAAATTTTTGGAAGTTCACCGTTAGTAGTGTCAAACACTACGTCTACAACTGGTCCAATAATTTGTGCAACTTTTCCTGTAACTTTAGACATTGCTTATGTATTTATTTAATAGCTAATTATATTTGAAAAAAACATACTTTTTTCAGAGTGCAAAGATAGTTTTTTTAGATGCAATTATGCAATATATTTTTTGACTTTTTTTCAAAAAAAAGCGAAATACTAATTATTTCGCTTTTTTATTTATTCCACTGTAACTGATTTTGCTAAATTTCTTGGCTGATCCACATTACAACCTCTTAAAACCGCAATGTGATAAGATAATAATTGCAAGGGTATTGTAGTTAATAAGGGAGTTAAAGCTTCCGAAGTTTCTGGAATTTCAATTACGTGATCTGCTAACGCTTTTACTTGGGTGTCGCCTTTAGTTACAACCGCAATAATTTTTCCACTTCTTGATTTTATTTCTTGGATATTACTTACTACTTTGTCGTAATGTCCTTTATTTGGAGCAATAACTATAACTGGCATTTGTTCGTCAATTAAAGCAATTGGTCCGTGTTTCATTTCGGCAGCTGGATACCCTTCTGCATGAATATAAGAGATTTCTTTTAATTTTAAAGCGCCTTCTAATGCTACAGGAAAATTAAATCCTCTTCCTAAATATAAAGCGTTTGGTACATCTTTATAAATCTTAGCAATTTCTAAAGCCACATCATTTGTTTGCAACGCTTCTTTTACTTTCTCTGGAATCATTTCTAATTCCAACAAATAACGTTGGTAATCAGATTGGTTCATGGTGCCTTTAGCTTTTGCCAAACGTAAAGCAATAAGCGTAAGAATGGTAATTTGTGTAGTAAATGCTTTGGTAGAAGCCACTCCAATTTCCGGACCTGCATGTGTATAAGCTCCTGCATGGGTTTCTCTAGAAATAGAAGAACCTACAACATTACAAACTCCAAAAACAAAGGCGCCGTTTTCTTTGGCTAATTTTATAGCCGCTAAAGTATCAGCTGTTTCTCCAGATTGGGAAATAGCAATTACCACATCGTCTTTATTTATAATCGGATTTCTATATCTAAATTCTGAGGCATATTCCACCTCAACTGGTATTCTTGCAAATTCTTCAATTATATATTCGGCAACCAAACCGGCATGCCATGAGGTTCCGCACGCAATAATTAAA
Organism: Flavobacterium sp.; assembly: GCF_044368995.1. GTDB lineage: Bacteria > Bacteroidota > Bacteroidia > Flavobacteriales > Flavobacteriaceae > Flavobacterium. Next base: position 1,811 of record NZ_JBIPMS010000134.1, read on the forward strand.
ATACGCTTGGCATTGGTAAATTTTTCTAAATTATCTTCTACACCCGACATTTGAATGATGCCTTTGTTTGCTAATAATCTTCCTCTGTATGTGTCTTTAATTACATTTGGTTGCTCGTAAATTTCTTTTAACATGAAATGTTCGTAGCCGCCTTTTTCAATTTGCTCTAAGTTCATTTGTAATTCTTGAACATAAGGATCTACTAAAGAATCATCTTTAATTTTACGAACTTTCATCGGTTTGTTCAAACGAATAATAGCCATTTCTTCATCTTCTAAATAAATAGCGTTTGAAGTATATTCAATAAATGGAGAAGCATCTGATGCTACAAAATATTCGTCTTCACCAATACCAATTGCTAATGGAGAACCTAAACGCGCACAAACTAATTCATCTGGCTTATTTAAGTCAAATACTACAATTGCATAAGCGCCAACCACTTGATTTAAGGCCACCTGAACTGCTTTTCCTAATTTTAAATTATCTGTTTTCTGAACGTCTTCAATTAAATTAATTAATACCTCTGTATCCGTATCAGAATGAAAAACATAGCCTCTTTTTATTAATTCTTTTTTTAACGGTTCGTAATTTTCAATAATTCCGTTATGCACAATGGCTAATTTTCCAGAATTTGAAAAATGAGGGTGTGAATTTACATCATTCGGAACTCCGTGAGTTGCCCAACGTGTATGTCCAAAACCTATATGTCCGTCAGTAGTAATTTCTTTTGCAACTTTTTCTTCTAAATCGGAAACTTTACCTTTAGTTTTACAAAGTTTTAAATTTTTTCCGTCATATAAAACTAAACCAGCACTATCGTAACCACGATATTCTAATCTTTTTAATCCTTTAATAATTATTGGATATGCTTCTCTATGACCAATATAACCTACAATTCCACACATATATAAAGGGTTTAATTTGGTTTTGTATAATGTATAACTAACTTTAATTTTTTGGAGGCATCTGCAGGCGCAGGATTTGTACCATGAAGAACTATCCCTTGTTGCTCCATAATTGAAGCTACGGGAAAATATTCGATATCATCGGTAGACACAGTTGGCGTATTGTTTACATCAAATGGCGATTTGTAATAATAACTATTGCTTAAATTAATATTATCTGAAACAGTAAGGCCTAATCTTACGTTTTTATTCAAATTAGCATCGGTACTGTTAATCAAATTATTAATATGTTGTGTGATTCTAATTTTATATTTAATTCCTTTTTTATCTGAAGTCGCATCGCGTTCGATAATTCCACCAAAAATTAATTTATTGTATTTTGTATTCGAATTAGTGGTGGCGTCAAAAGTGTAATCTGCTAAAGCTTTTTGATTTGTAGCATCAAACAAATATAATCTTTCAGCTTCTAATTGATTGGCACCTGCCATAGCTGTTTTATCGATAAAAAACTCTAAATAGGCTTCATTAATTAACCAGCCATTTAATCGCAATTGATCCAATTCATCAGGAACTTGATTTGCTCCAGCTACTAATTGCCCATTAACTGGTTTTAAAACGTCAGTATCTCCAAAAACATTCATATACACCACTGAACCTTTTCCTCCTTTTAGATATAATTTAGAATCAGAGCCAAAAGTTGGATTGGTAGCTGATGCAATTAATCCAGCGTTATAAGCACCTGAATAGGAATAATCTTGTAGTGAAACTGTATTGGCGCTTGAACCTAAACCTAAATTCAACAACAAACTTTTAGATGTAGCGGCAGTTCCTGCAGCAGCGCCATCTTCTACAGAGCTATAATTTACATTTAACTTTGCGTTGGAAAAATTAAACATTGCCATGGCGCCTTCTTCTCCCGGAAGTTGTTCCATTTTAAAATAAAGTCCTCTGAAATATTGTTTGAATTCATTGTTGTTAACTAAGTTTACACTTCCCGCTTCTAAAATTCTTTTCTTAAAAAAAGCTTTATTTAAAGTTAAATAAATACCAGGCGCCAAACGTTCTTTTACAACACGTAACGAAGGATCAATTTGATTGGCTAAAACCACATCATTTGCATCAACATATTCAAGTATTCCTGTTGTGGTATTAAATTTTGTTTTATAAACAATAATTTCTGCCTTGTTAAAGAAGAACTGGTCATTTTCTGCAGTATTTGGACTATCGTTTAAGCGCGTTCCATTTTGTACAGAATTTCCACTACCATCATTTCCTCTTTTTAGATTCTCAAAATTAATTAAAGTTCCGTTTGCAGAACCGTCAGAAAAATAGCGTTGTTGTGTTTGAAAATTATCGGTTGGATTAAATGAATTCAAATAATATCCATTTTCGTACACACTAAATTTCATTTTACTTTCTTTGTTTGTCCCAAAAACAGATTGTAGTGCATACACTTTTGAACCATCTGTGTTAGTGGATTCTACAGTGCTAAAATAAGGCACATACAAAATTACGTTTTCTACTTGTACGCTGGTGCCAAATTTAGGTTGTTCGTTTGCCAATGACACTTGTGAAACAAAATTTGCTTTAGTAACTCCAAAATATGGATTGTTATAAATACCTAATGGATTAATCGGCAAATTATTGGTTTGCACTTCATCTG
>NZ_JBIPMS010000180.1:0-4343 GCF_044368995.1 Flavobacterium sp.
GTTAACCTAAACGATCTTAAGTAATGGGAGTAATTCACAAAATCGGAAGAAGAAAATGTGCAGTAGCACGTGTTTATGTTTCAGAAGGAACTGGTAACATTACAGTTAACAAAAGAGCGTTTGCTGTATACTTTCCAACTGCAACATTGCAGTACAAAGTAAAACAAGCCTTAACATTAACTAACAACGAAAACAATTTTGATGTTAAAATTAATGTGTATGGTGGTGGAGCAACTGGTCAAGCAGAAGCTGTAAGAATGGCAATTGCAAGAGCAATGTGCGAAGTAGAAGCAGAAAACAGATTGGTATTAAAACCAGAAGGATTACTAACAAGAGATCCAAGAATGGTAGAACGTAAAAAATTCGGTCAGAAGAAAGCACGTAAGAGATTCCAATTCTCGAAACGTTAATATTCGATATTTATCAGAATATATTTTCAGAACCTTTTTTACAATTAAATTAGAAATTAAAAATCAAGTTGTCGATATTTCTTTTTATTGAAAAAGAAATTAGTTTAGCATCTAAATGAAGCCGAAAAAATTAAAACGATTGAAAAATTAAAAGATTAAAAAATTATAACAATCTTTAAATCATTAAATCTTTGAATCTTAAAATTAAAATTAAAACGGAACATTGCTAGAACACGGAACGTAAACTATTACAAAATGGCAAACAAAATTGACGTTAAAGAATTATTAGAGGCAGGTGTACACTTCGGACACATGACTCGTAAATGGGATCCAAACATGGCCCCATACATTTATATGGAACGTAATGGTATACATATCATTAACCTATATAAAACGGCTGCAAAAATTGAAGAAGCTAATGAGGCTTTAAAAAGTATTGCAGCATCTGGTAGAAAAATACTTTTCGTAGCTACCAAAAAACAAGCAAAAGACATCGTTGCTGAAAAGGCAGCTGCTTGTAACATGCCTTACATTACTGAAAGATGGCCAGGTGGAATGTTAACCAACTTTATCACTATCAGAAAAGCGATTAAAAAAATGGCTTCTATTGATAGAATGAAAAAAGATGGCACTTTCATGACGCTTTCTAAAAAGGAACGTTTACAAGTAGATCGTTTAAGAGCAAAATTAGACAAGAACTTAGGTTCAATTGCTGACATGTCAAGAATTCCTGCTGCATTATTTGTAGTAGATATTAAAGCGGAACATATCGCGGTAAAAGAAGCAAAAAAGTTAAACATTCCAGTTTTCGCAATGGTTGATACAAACTCTGACCCTCGTTTGGTTGAGTATGTTATTCCTGCTAACGATGACGCTTCTAAATCAATCGATAAAATTTTAACTTTAGTAACTGCTTCAATTATAGAAGGTTTATCTGAAAGAAAAACAGACAAAGAAGAAACTTCAACTGAAGAAACTCCGGTAGCTGATACTCAGACTGTAGAAACTTCAACTGAAGCGGCTCCAGTAGCTGAAATTCAGGCTGAAGAAACTTCAACTGAAGCTTAAAAAATATAAATTCCGAAAGTAAAATTCCAAATTCCAAACTAATTTATTAACTATTTGTTATAAATTTTATAAACCTGGAATTTGGAAATTTACAATTGGAATTTCTTCATTTACATTAATAATCTAAAATAAAATAAAATGTCAAATATAACTGCTGCTGAAGTTAACAAATTAAGAACTACAACCGGTGCTGGTATGATGGATTGCAAAAAAGCTTTAGTTGAAGCTGAAGGTGATTTTGAATTAGCCATTGAAATTTTAAGAAAAAAAGGTCAAAAAGTTGCCGCAAACCGTTCAGATAGAGAATCTACTGAAGGTGCTGTTATTGCTGTTGTAAATAGCGATAATACTGCTGGTGTTGTAATTTCTTTAAATTGTGAAACAGACTTCGTAGGAAAAAATGAAGGTTTCGTAAAATTAGCAAATGATTTTGCAAACTTAGCTTTAAATTTTACAAATAAAGAAGCGTTTTTAGCTTCTGATTTTGGTGGAATTACTGTTGCTGAAAAATTAATTGAGCAAACAGGTGTTATTGGAGAAAAAATTGAAATTGGTGCTTTCGAAAGATTAGAAGGTGCTTTTATCAATTCATACATTCACGCTGGAAACGGTATTGCTACTTTAGTGGCTTTATCTGCAAATGTTGATGGTGGCGCTGAAGCTGCAAGAAACATTGCTATGCAAGCTGCTGCAATGGCGCCAATCGCTTTAGATGAAGCGGGTGTTGATGCAGACACTATTGCTAAAGAAATAGAAATTGCTAAAGATATGTTACGTCAGGAAGGAAAACCAGAAGCTATGATTGAAAACATCGCTAAAGGAAAATTAGGACGTTTCTTTAAAGATAATACTTTAGTAAATCAAGATTATATCAAAGATAGTTCAATAAGTGTGTCTGCCTATATTAAATCTGTAAATGCAGATTTAAAAGTAACAGGTTTCAAAAGAGCTGCTTTAGGTTAATATGTCTTAAAAAAAATTATACCTTTAAGGCTGTCAAATTTGGCAGCCTTATTTTTTTACACCTATTTATGAGAGAAAAAAATTCAAAATGGATTATTTTGCTACTATTAGCACTAGTTTGGGGAAGTTCATTTATTTTAATGAAAAAAGGCTTAGATGGCGGCATGAATCCGTTTCAATTAGGTGCGTATCGAATAATCTTTACTTCCATATTCTTACTTATTATTGCAGGTAAAGAATTACTAAATATTAAGAAGAAGAAAATAAAATATATTTTTGTAGCTGGATTACTAGGTAATTTCTTCCCTATTTTTCTTTTTGCCTTAGCACAAACACAAATTAGTAGTTCCATTAGTTCGACTTTAAACTCGTTTACCCCATTAAATACATTGATTATTGGGAGTGTGTTTTTCGGACTCACATTTAAAAGAAAACAAATCTACGGATTACTTATAGGGATTATTGGTTGTTTGGTATTAGTATATGCAGGCGCTTCAGGAAATCCATCAAAAAATTATTGGTTTGCATTATTGGTAATTATAGCTTCTTGGTGTTATGCCGCTAATATTAATATGGTGAAAAAATATTTATTTGACGTGTCGCCAATTGGCATTACAGTTGGGAATTTTGCTTTTCTTCTTATTCCTGCTTTGTTAATTTTATCTTTTACTGGTTATGATTTTCAAGCCATTCAAAATACAACAGATGGTTTGGGCATTTCAAACGATGTACATCCTTTAATTTATGTAGCCATTTTAGGTATTGTAGGCACAGGATTGGCAAATATCTATTTTTATAAACTCATACAAATGTCGTCTCCTATTTTTGCTTCAAATGTAACGTATTTGATACCTGTTGTAGCTACAATATGGAGTGTGATTTTTAACGAAGGCGTTACTTTATTACAAGTTTTAGGAACCATAATTATTTTGTTTGGCGTTTATATTACAAATAGAAAATAAAAATTTATTGCATAAAAAAAGGATTGCTTTCGCAATCCTTTTTCATTTTCAAAAAATAAATTTATTCGAAATCTTTTTCTGTAACTCCTTCATTAATTTTTACATCTTGTGTAATAAATTCTAAAGACATTCCAACATCCATAGTCATTTTATATGGAAATTTAATTCCTTTTACATCAACATAATCAGCATAGTAAGTCATTCCCTTACGTTTTTCAGCACCTACACCTGATTCGTTTTCAGTAGCTACTCTTAATCCTGTTTTTACATCATAAAAATATTTACTTGTACCAACTTGGATTGCATAAGCATCTTGTCCATTAAGCGATTCAATACCACTTAAAACAATTGTTTTATCAGTTAACATTTTTAATTCTACAAACGGAAAAGATTGTTGTTTCATTGTAGCAAACTCTTCACCTTCAAATGCCTTTTTTTGTCCTTGCGCTTCTTGATAACCTGTTTTATCTCCAACAACTTGTTTCATAACTGTCATTCCCATCATGTTCATAGTAATCAAGTTTTTATTTGAAACAGAAGACTTAGCCAACATTTCAATCTCACGACCTTGAATTTTAGCTTTTGCAGTTATTAAAGTAGTTTTAACAGCTTTTAAAGCTTTATCTCCACCAATAGCATCAATATAGTTTTTAACAACTGATTGAGCCGTTACGCCTGCAGGAATGTCTTTTTTAACCACTGGTTTATCAACTTTACTACCGTATTTATCAAAATAGAAAACTGGCATTTTTTCTTTTGCACTCATGGCCTCTAAACCTGGTAACACATCTGCGGCTTTTCCTACAATTACAACTCTTGTGTTATCTGCTAAGAAATATTTATTTGCAGCATTTTTAACATCTTCTGGCGTTACTGCATTGATGTTTTTTACATAATTTTCGTAAAAATCTTCAGGTAAACCTAATGTTTTAATGTTTAA
>NZ_JBIPMS010000135.1:0-4319 GCF_044368995.1 Flavobacterium sp.
GTTACAGATAAAATTAAAGTTCAAATACTAAAAAATGATAGTATAGAACAAGCGGTAATCGCCAATGAATCGTACATCAAATCAGAAACACTAACAAAGGAACTAGTTTTTGTGTTGGAAATAAAAATCGGTACAGAAATTGAGTTTGATGAGTTAAAAACAACAATATTAATTTCAAAATAAAAAACATTTGACGCTTTTGACTCAAATAAAAATTTTAAAAACATCTCAATTATGATAGATCAACAAATAAGATTCTCAGATGCAGAATTACAAGAATTCAAAGAATTAATTAATCTAAAGTTAGATAAAGCTAAAAATGACTTAGAATTAATTAAAAGCGCGTATTTAAACGACTCTAACAACGGAACGGAAGATACTTCTCCAACATTCAAAGCGTTTGAAGAAGGAAGTGAAACCATGAGTAAAGAAGCGAATTCGCAGTTGGCGATTCGTCAAGAAAAATTCATTCGCGATTTAAGAAATGCCTTGGTTCGTATTGAAAACAAAACGTACGGGATGTGTAAAGTAACCGGAAAATTAATCAATAAAGAACGCTTAAAAATTGTGCCTCACGCCACAATGAGCATAGAAGCAAAAAATTTACAGCGTTAAAAAACGTGACTAATTATACAAACGCTCCTTTTGGGGCGTTTTTTATTCGTTAAAATTGTTACTTTTGCATAAATTATAAAATTATTAAGATGTCAATCAAAAAAGCCTATATTTTTATTTTTCTAATTATACTAATAGATCAAATATCAAAAGTATATGTAAAAACGCATTTTTATTTAGGAGAGCATATATTAGTTTTTGGTCAAGAATGGTTTAGAATTCATTTTATTGAAAATGAAGGCATGGCTTGGGGAATTGAACTTCCAGGAGATTACGGAAAATTATTACTTACTTTGTTTAGAATGATTGTTTCACCAATTATTATGTGGTGGTTGTGGGATTCTATTAATAAAAAACAATCTAAGTATTTAATTGTCGCTATTTCTTTAATAATTGCTGGAGCTCTTGGAAATTTAATTGATTCTATTTTTTATGGAGTAATTTTTAATGATAGCGGCGCTCAAGTTGCTACCATTTTTTCTAACCAGCCTTATGGAAAGCTTTTGTATGGTAATGTTGTTGACATGTTTTATTTTCCAATAATTAAAGACATTCCAATGCCCGAATGGGTGCCATTTATTGGCGGAAGACCTTTTACTTTTTTCAACGCTATTTTTAACGTGGCCGATGTGGCCATTTCAACAGGATTTGGCATTTTAATTGTATTCAACAAAAGATGTTTTAACTAAAAACAAAACATAATTTTCTGTTATTTTAATCTTTATTTATTCCTATTTTAAATAATCAAATCGTAAATTTGCTTCAAATAGTAATGATATGTTCGACGTACAAAAAATAAGAGCCCAATTTCCAATATTATCTCAAACGGTTAACGGAAAACCATTGGTGTATTTTGATAACGGTGCGACTTCACAAAAACCTCAAGTTGTAATTGATAGTATTGTAGCGTATTATTCCAATTATAATGCAAACATTCATCGCGGGGTGCATACGTTGAGTCAATTGTCAACTGATGCCTACGAACAAGCACGAATTAAAATTCAAAATCATTTTAATGCAAAGCAACCTTACGAAATCATTTTTACTTCCGGAACAACCGAAAGTATCAATTTAGTAGCCAATGGTTTTGCCTCCATATTAGAAAAAGGAGATGAAATTATGATTTCCGCATTGGAACATCATAGTAATATTGTGCCTTGGCAAATGTTATGTGAACACACTGGTGCGATTTTAAAAGTAATTCCAATAGATGTTCATGGCGAATTAATTATGTCAGAATATGATAAATTATTGTCAAATAAAACCAAATTAGTTTGCTGTAATCATATTTCAAACGCTTTAGGAACGCTAAATCCAATTGAAGAAATTATTAAAAAAGCACATGCCGTTGGAGCTGCAGTTTTAATTGATGGCGCACAATCTTGTCCGCACATCAAACCCGATGTACAAGCGCTGGATGTTGATTTTTATGTAACTTCTGCGCATAAAATGTGTGGGCCAACAGGTGTTGGAATGCTTTACGGTAAAGAAGAATGGTTGCGTAAATTGCCACCCTACAAAGGCGGCGGAGAAATGATTGCTACCGTTACTTTTGAAAAAACTACGTATGCCGATTTACCTCATAAATTTGAAGCCGGAACGCCAAATATTTGTGGAGGAATTGCTTTCGGAGCCGCTATTGATTACATGAACGAAATTGGTTTTGATAACATAGCCAAACACGAACACGAATTACTAGTGTATGGAACCCAAAAACTACAAGAAATGGAAGGCGTAACCATTTATGGTCCAACAGATTTGAATAAAAAAACTTCGGTAATTTCTTTCAATATTGAAAACATTCACTCATATGATATTGGCACGATTATAGATAAATTAGGTGTAGCGGTACGAACAGGTCAACATTGCGCACAACCGATAATGGATTTTTATAAAATTTCAGGAACCATTAGAGCCAGTTTTGCCTTTTACAATACCAAAGAAGAAATTGATATATTTGTAGCTGCTTTGAAAAGAGCCAAAACAATGTTGTCGTAACTAAAACCACACAAAATGAAAAAGTTTTTAATTTTGTCAACTTTAATCCTTACCCTATTTGCGTGTAGTGGTTCAAAAAGTAATACCAAAAACGGTATGCCAACCATTTTTTATGAAGCAACAACTAGAGGTTTTTTTCTTGCATTAAAAGTTGAGAATCAAGTGCTTTATACTGCTAATGAAAGAGATTTTAAAGCATATTCAAATAAAATTGAAATTTCAGATACAGATTGGAAAGAGATTTCAGCATTAGCAAAAGTGGTTGATTTAGCAAAAGTAAAAAACTTGAACTGGCCGACAGAAAAAAGATATTCCGACGGTGCCGCATTTGCTAATATTATTTTCGAATCTAAAGGGGTTAAATATCCAGCCAATGGTTTTGATCATGGTTTTCCACCTGCGGAAATAGAAAAATTAGTTACTAAAATTACAAAATTAGCAGAAAAAACTAATGAATATTAAAGAAATACAAAACGAAATTGTTGCTGAGTTTTCCATGTTCGACGACTGGATGGAGCGTTATGAATACATTATAGAATTAGGAAAAGGATTGCCTTTAATCGCCGAAGAACACAAAACAGATGATAATATTATCAAAGGTTGTCAATCGAAAGTTTGGGTTCATGCGGAAGAAAAAGATGGGGAAGTGTTTTTTTCAGCCGATAGCGATGCCATTTTAACGAAAGGAATAATTGCTATTTTAATTCGCGCTTTCTCGAACCAAACACCAGCCAATATTTTAGAAGCCAATACTGATTTTATTGATGAAATTGGATTAAAAGAACATCTTTCGGCCACTCGTGCCAACGGCTTGGTTTCGATGATAAAAAAAATAAAAATGTATGCTTTAGCATTTGAAGCTAGAAATTAAAATAATTTTCCATATGAGGAGTATAAGTAAGTATAAGCCAAATAAACCAATTTATTTAAAATGGACATTACTAGAAGTTATTTAAAAGATTTAGTTTATAAAGTTAATGGAGCTGCGATTGAAGTTCACAGAAGCCTTGGGCCAGGTCTCTTAGAGAGTGTTTATCATAAATGCATGTTGCATGAGTTAAAATGGAGAGGAATTAAATTTCAATCTGAAGGTATAGTTCCAATAAATTATAAAGGATTAGATGTTGAGGCGGAGTTAAGATGTGATATATTAGTTGAGGATATATTAATAGTTGAACTAAAATCGGTTGCAGAAATTAAACCAATATTTGAAGCGCAAATTTTAACTTACATGAATTTATTTAACTCTCCAATTGGATTATTAATTAATTTCAATGTTACTCACATTTTTAAAGAAGGACAAAAAACATATATAAACAGATTATATAACGAACTTTGGGAATACACTTATAATTCCTTATGCTCCTTATATGGTATTAAAATCAAAAAATGGAAGAATTTAAAGACGAAATCAACTTAGGCGAAAGCGTAGTTACGGCATTAAAAGGAATCTACGATCCAGAAATTCCTGTAGACATTTATGAATTAGGTTTAATATACGACGTAATGATTAACGAAGACAATGAAGTTAAAATATTAATGACCTTAACATCGCCAAATTGTCCAGTAGCCGAATCGTTACCAAAAGAAGTGGAAGAAAAGGTAGCTAAAATTGACACCATAAAATCTTGTGAAGTTGAAATTACTTTTGATCCGCCTTGGAGTAAAGATTTAATGAGCGAAGAAGCTAAATTAGAATTAGGAAT
>NZ_JBIPMS010000136.1:0-4287 GCF_044368995.1 Flavobacterium sp.
ACGATTTATAGGTGATTATTTTGTTAGAAATCATATCAACAACACAAAAAGAAAGATGGCTATTTGCAACCTCAAAGCATAATTTTTTATACGTTTTTTGAGTAATATCTTGATTCATATTTTTTATTTGATTTACAAATTTACATTTTTTACGAGAATTAAAAACCCTCAAATGAAATTATATTTAAAATCCTTGCTATATTTGAAGTTATTAAATCAAAATTAATGTCGCCAACGCAATTTTATAACATTTTAATGGATAATTTTCCTTTTCAGCCCACCGCTAATCAGGATATTTTCTTTCAAAAAATTGCAGCCTATATCTTACAATCAAAAGACGACATTTTTGTTTTAAAAGGTTACGCCGGAACGGGTAAAACTACTGTAATTTCCACTTTGGTAAATCAATTGAGTGTGGCTAATAAAAAAGCGGTAATGTTGGCGCCAACGGGTCGAGCGGCTAAAGTAATGTCGGCCTATTCGGAAAAACCGGCTTTTACCATACACAAACGCATTTATTTTCCTAAAAAGAATAAAAATGGCGGTGTAGGTTTTGTCATGCAAGCCAATAAATTTAAAGATACTATTTTTATTGTAGATGAATCGTCTATGATTTCTGATCAATCTAATGAAACTAGTTTGTACGAAAACGGTTCTTTATTAGATGATTTGTTGTTTTATGTAGATGCTGGACAAAATTGCAAACTTATTTTAGTTGGTGATACAGCGCAGTTACCACCTGTGAATTCGGATATTAGTCCCGCTTTGGACATTCAATCTTTACAAGTTAATTACGATAAAGAAATTATTCATATTGAATTGGATGAAGTCATGCGTCAAGCTGAAAATTCAGGAATATTGTACAATGCAACTGAATTGCGTGAACTGCTAAAATCGCATTTTATTGAGGACTTTAAATTCAATTTAAAATCGTTTAAAGACATCATTCGTTTAGATGACGGCTTTGATATTGAAGACGCCATTCATCAATCGTATCGAAATTATAGTACGGAAGACACTGCATTCATCGTGCGTTCCAATAAACGCGCCAATCAGTACAACCAGCAAATCAGACAACGGATTTTAGATAAAGAAAGTGATTTGTCGGCAGGCGATTTGCTAATGGTTGTAAAAAATAACTACTTTTGGCTTGATGAAACTTCACAAGCTGGTTTTATTGCCAATGGTGATATTATTGAAGTGTTGAAAATTAGAAATATTCAGGAATTATACGGTTTTAAATTTGCCAATGTTACTATTAGAATGGTGGATTATCCCAATGAAGCATCATTTGAAACGGTGTTACTTTTAAATACAATTGAAAGCGAAACGGCATCATTAACCTTTGCAGAATCAAACTTATTGTATCAGGAAGTTTCTAAAGATTATGAAGACGAAACTCACAAATACAAGAAACTCTTAAAAGTAAAAAGCAATCCGTATTTTAATGCGTTGCAAGTCAAGTTTTCTTATGCGATTACGTGTCATAAATCGCAAGGCGGACAGTGGAGTAGTGTATTTGTAGAAAAACCCTACTTGCCTAATGGCGTAGATAGAGATTATATTCGGTGGTTATACACTGCCATTACAAGAGCCAAAGAAAAGTTATATTTAATTGGGTTTAAAGATGAAAATTTTGAGTAGATTTGGAAACACATAGAAACATAGATAAATTTTTAAGTATACATTTGGTGTTTAAAGTTAATTTTAGAAATAAAACCAAACCTTTTACCTTTGACCCAAAACCTTTAACCCATTTACAATGAAAATAATTGCTGTTATCCCTGCGCGCTATGCCTCATCACGATTTCCTGCTAAATTAATGCAAGATTTAGGTGGAAAAACGGTCATTTTACGAACGTATGAAGCAGCTGTGGCGACTAATTTGTTTGACGATGTGTTTGTGGTTACCGATTCGGATTTAATTTATAACGAAATTATTTCGAATAATGGAAAGGCAATAATGAGTATCAAAGAGCACGAAAGTGGTAGCGACAGAATTGCAGAAGCTATTGAAAACATTGATGCAGACCTTATTATCAACGTGCAAGGCGACGAACCATTTATCAATAAAACACCTTTGGAACAAATTATTGCAGCATTTCAAAACGATACTGATAAGAAAATTGATTTGGCTTCGTTAATGTTTGAAATTAAAGATAAATCGGAAATTGAAAACCCTAATAACGTAAAAGTAATTACTGACCAAGAAGGGTTTGCTTTATACTTTTCTCGTTCTGTAATTCCGTTTCCGCGTGAGGAAAATGTGGGGGTACGATACATGAAGCACATTGGTATTTATGCCTTTAGAAAACAAGCGCTATTGGATTTTGCTAAATTACCGATGCTTTCGCTTGAAGCCTCAGAAAAACTAGAACAATTACGTTATTTAGAATACGGAAAACGCATTAAAATGATTGAAACATCACACGCTAGTATAGGCATAGATACCCCTGAAGATCTGGAAAAAGCTAGACTTTTATTGTAATATACCGCCAGTTTCAAAAAATTTTGACACTAATTTCAACACTAATTACACAAATTTTCACCAATTTATTTGTGCTAATTCGTGAAATTAGTGTTAAATAAATAAGTTACTTTACCACAATCTCAGATTCCTTTTTAACAATAATTTCTGGTTTGCCTTTATACATAATAACGGTTCCCGTAATGCAAATGGTTTTTGTATCTAACGTTAATGGATTGTAAGAAAAAGTATCTCTGTCCAATTTAAAAACTACTACTGAAAACGCATTGTCTGGAAAAGGTTTACCAAAATTCAACAGTGCATTGCCGCCTTTGGTTTCATAAATACTGGTTACTTTTTCGCAAATAGTAATTGTTTTGCCTTCAAAAGAAGCTATGTTTTCTAATGTTGGTGGTATTTCTTGAGCACTAACCAATAGTGTTCCGAATAAAAACAGCGTTAAAAATACTTTTTTCATACCTGTAAATTAATTGCTTTTAATAGCTAAGTTATAATTGGCACTTACTTCGTTCCAGTTGATAATATTCCAAATTGAAGTTAAATAATCGGCACGTTTGTTTTGGTATTTTAAGTAATACGCATGTTCCCAAACATCAATTCCTAAAATTGGCGTGCCTTTGGTTTCTGCAACATCCATTAACGGATTGTCTTGGTTAGGCGAAGAAGACACCACCAATCTGTTGTTTTTATCTACAGAAAGCCAAGCCCATCCTGAACCAAATCGGGTAGTGGCCGCTGCATTAATTTTTTCTTTTAAAACATCCATACTTCCAAATGTTTCATCAATTGCTTTTTCTAAACCTCCTGATGGTTTGGTGTTTTTTATTGGTGTTAATATTGACCAAAATAATTCGTGATTAAAATGTCCGCCTGAATTGTTTCTAATAGCTGAACTAAATTTTGAAACATTTGAGAAAATCTCTTTAACTGTCATTGTAGCGGCATCCGTACCCACAACTGCAGCATTTAGGTTTTTCACATACGCGGCGTGGTGCTTGCTATAATGAATTTCCATAGTTTGTGCATCTATAAAAGGTTCTAAATCCGTGTAAGCATAAGGCAATGGCTTTTGAGCAAACTGCGCCGAAACCGAAACAGCTAACAAAAGTAAAACAGCTAGTAATTGAAATTTTTTCATAATAAAGGATTTTGAGTTGTAAACTTATTGTAGCAAAGTTAGTGGTTTTATTTAGATTTTTAGCTTTTAGCTGTTAGCTTTTAGCAATTAGCTGTTAGCTGTTAGCCATTTTCTTTACGACTTTGCAACTCTTCACTTTATCTTTACGACTTTACGACTTTTGACTTTACGACTTCACAATTAACCCTCTTTTTCAATAAATGACAAATATTTCCAATTTTTAGAAAAAACTATCGCTTTTCAATATGGTGTTGGTATTATTTTTTCTTTTTAAGTTTGATAAAACTTGTAAGTTATTGATTTACAGCTAAACTTGTAAAGGATGAACTGTAGTGAAAATGGAATATTTATAGTTGTTTTAGTTGAAGTAAAAGCGATACATAACTTCACACATTAACCAAAAGATGAAAATATAAGTCTGATTTTGTAAAACCCCTAAACCTTAATATAAACCTTTAAAACCTTTTAATTATGTCATTTAACAATTTAGACAACCGACATTTCAGTGCTACTGAAAAAACAGCCATCAACACTGTATTGGCGAATTTGGAATTGGCGTTAGCCGACAAATTAGCCAACCTTTCTGCTGCAGAGCGCCAGCAATATGGGAGTGTGAATGAGCAAAACAAATTGATTATCAACAAGGTGAAAAGTTTTCGTG
>NZ_JBIPMS010000137.1:0-4278 GCF_044368995.1 Flavobacterium sp.
GTGTGTTTTGTTTAATTTGTTCTTTGGCAAATTCAAGTGTGCTTATCCCTTCAAAATAATCAAATAATTCTCTGTACCCAACAGTTTGTAAGGCATTTCTTTCTTTATGCGGAAGTAATTGCTTTACTTCTTCAACCAAACCTGCTTCAAACATTAGGTCGACACGTTTGTTAATTCGGTCGTACAAAATTTCTCTGTTGGCTTCTAAACCAATAACAATTGGAGTGAAATTATGTTTGATTTTTCTTTTTCCAATAAAATCTGAATAGGGTAGACCACTTCCAATACAAACCTCTACAAAACGTTTCATTCGTTGCGGATTTTGTAAAGTTTGCGGATTTTCGATTTGAAGTTTTTTATAATAATCGGGGTCTAATTCTTGTAGTTTTTCTTGAAGGAATTCGATACCTAATGTCTCAAATTTTGAATTGATTTCTGTACGAAAATGCTCTTCAATTTTCGGAAATTCATCAAAACCTTTTAAAACGGCAGCTACGTATAAACCAGAGCCGCCCACCATAATTTGGATATTGTTTTTAACAAAAAGTTCGTCTAATTTTTCAAGCGCTTCTTTTTCAAAATCACCAACGGAATACTTCTCAAAAACCGATTTATTTTGAATGAAATGATGTGTTGCAGCGGCTAATTCATCATCTGAAGGAACTGCAGTTCCAATTTTCATTTCCTTAAAAAACTGTCTACTATCGCACGAAATAATTTCGCAACCAAAATGTTGTGCCAAAGCAATACTTAAGGCAGTTTTCCCTATTGCAGTGGGTCCGATAATAGTAATGAGATAGTTCAATTTTTAAGAAATTCGGTTATTTAAACATATCCATTCCAGGAATACTTGGCATCCCAGATTGTGCTACGGCTGCCATTTCTGCTTCGTTTACACTAGTTGCTTTTGTAATGGCTTTATTTAAAACGGTAACCAAATAATCTTCCAACATTTCTTTGTCTTGCAATAATTCATCCGAAATTTTGAAGTTTTTAATTTCTCTGTTTGCCGTCAAAGTTACTTGTAATAAACCGTCGTTACTTTGCTCGTCCACTAAAACGCTATTTAATCTGTTTTTAGTTTCTTCCATTTTTTGTTGGGTTTCTTTTAATTTACCCATCATTCCCGTTAAGTCCATTTTGTATGTGTTTAAGTTTCTTAGTTTTTTTTATATTTCTTTTATAAAAGTGCAACGTTTTTTATGATATTGAGGATCAAAATTTTTCCATAAATTATGAACGGCTTGATTGTCTTCTAATTCAGGTGTTCGCATGCAATTTACTACTCCTATTTTTTTAAAGCTGATGTGGTTTTCATTAAATAAAATCGCGGTAACGCCTTTACTTTGGTACTCAGGTAAAACGCCAATTAAATAAAACACTGCGGTTTTACATTTATTTTTGGCTTTTAATAAATGTAAGAATCCTGTTGGAAATAATTTGCCTTTTGATTTTTGTAAAGCTTCAGAAAAATCTGGCATTACAATACTAAAAGCTGCCATTTTACCTTCTTTATCCATTACAAATTTTATAAATTCTGGATTGATAAACGAAATGTATTTCTTTTTAAAATAGTCAATTTGAATGTCGTTAATTGGCACAAACGATTGCAAAGAGGCATAACTTCCGTTGAATAACGTAAACATTTTGTCCACATAAGGCATAATGTCTTTGGTTTTGGTGAAATTCAAATGGGTTAAATCGTATCTTTTTTCAATCATATCAGCTACGCGTTGAAAATTTGTCGCATCAATATTTGAAAAAGGAAACTTACTTTCTAAATATACTTTTTCTTTAACAAAGCTCAATTGCTCAAAATGTTTAGCGTAATAAGGAAAATTATACCAAGTTATCATTAGTCCTCTTTCCTCAAAACCTTCAATTAGACAGCCCACTTTATCCAAATTTGAGAATCCCATTGGACCTTCAATATTTTCTAAGTTATGTTCTTTTCCAAAAGCAATTACTTTGTCTAACAGTGCTTTTGTTACTTCTACATCATCAATTACATCAAACCAACCAAATCGCACTTTCTTTTTACTTAAAATATTCACTTCATCCCAATTTATAATTGCCACTACACGTCCTACAATTTTATTGTTTTTATAAGCCAAATAAAAATGAGTGTCTGCGGATTGAAAAACTGGATTTTTGGTTTTATCAAAGCTTTCTAATTCTTCTTGAATAATTGGCGGCACCCAATATTTGTTGTCTTTGTACAACTCAAAAGGAAATTTAATAAATTCCTTCAATTCTTTTTTCGAGAAAATTTCTTTTACTTCTATCATTAGTCTACACTGTCTTTTCTTTTGCTTTTGGCTGCCTTTTTATCCATTTTCTTGTCCATTTTACTTCTTGTACCTGGTTTGTTCATTTTTATTTCTTTGTAATTTTTTGTAAAACGCCAAGTAAACCCAACACCACCATAAAATATTCCTGGTGTGGTTTTTATACTTGTACCAATGGAAGCATCAAATTGCATGTCTTTTTTATGCAGATAGGCAGCACCTAATCTGAAAATTCCATCACTGTAATATTTTCCATTATAACCCTGATTTTCCAAAAAAACCGACAAGTTTTGATTGATTCCGTGTGTAACGGTTAAGATGTAATCGATACTAGAAAAATCAGTACCTATTTTGTTGTAAATTAAATTGGTGACCAAAACAGTTCTATCGCCAAAATGATTTTGAGCAATAGCCATAACTTTCGGACTAAATGTGGCCTCAACTACTGAAGTATTTGCAAACAAATTAGTTTCAGCAAAATTAAAATTTGCACCGGCATAAGCAGAAAATGCTGGGATAAATTGTTTCCATTTGAAACGGTGATTGGCTTTCCAACTGTACACATTTGGTTTTTCAGGGCCATTTTTAAATGGGTCATAAAATAAATATTTTGCCCCAAAAGTTGTTTGTCTCAAGGCACTTCTGTTTGAAGTAACTGCATATTGTTGATATGAGTCTTTTTGGTATTGAATTTCTGCAATAAGCTCTAATTCTTCTTTAAACAATCCCCAACGTAAAGCTAAATCGGCAAAATACCCTTTTGCGTTATAGTTAAGTTTATCGTGATTTTCAGAAATGTAATTTATTCCTGTTTCTGTTTGAATAACACTTTTTCCCACAGAAAAAGCCATCATAGACTTTCCTGGACGGTTAGAATTTACTTCATCCGTGTATTGTGCATTAGCAATTGACGTCATCAATATTGTTGCTATACAAACAACTTTTGTAGGAAACTTCATAAAGATTATTTTAAAATTCAAATGTAAATATTTTATCATAATTTTAAGTATTAGATTTGATATATTCCTTATTTTTGACAAAAAAATTATAATTATGGATACAGCAAGTGTGCCGGGATTTATTAGAACCATATTCTATATCATTTTGTTTTATTATTTATTTAAGTTCGCAATGAGGTTGTTAGCACCTTATTTGATTCAAAAAGTTGCGAAAAAAGCAGAAGAACATATTAAAAAGCAGTTTGAACAACAGCAACAAAATCATCAATCTGCTTCAGAAAACAAAGAAGAAATTCCAAAAAAAGATAAAAAAGTAGTTGGTGATTATATCGATTATGAAGAAGTTGACTAATTTTCTCCGTTATGGCGGAGATTTTTTTATTTTTGTAGGACATTAATTTTAAGAAGTATAATGAAAAAATTAGAAAAAATTGCACCTCATTTATATGCCATTTTTGGTTTTATAGTCATTGCTATTATTTATTTTTATCCAGTTTTGTCTGGAAAACAAATAATGCAATCAGATATTGCCCAATATACCGGAATGGCAAAAGAACAAAACGACTTTAGAAATGAATTTCATGAAGAGCCGTATTGGACAAATAGCGCGTTTGGTGGTATGCCAACGTATCAATTAGGTGCAAAATATCCTCATAATTATATTAAAAGTTTAGATAGTGCGTTGCGATTTTTACCTCGTCCTGCCGATTATTTATTTTTATATTTCTTAGGTTTTTATTTGTTATTAATGAGTTTAAAAATCAAACCGTTACAAGCCTTTTTTGGTGCTTTAGCGTTTGGTTTTTCTACGTATTTGATTATTATTTTAGGAGTAGGGCATAATGCAAAAGCACATGCAATAGCATATATCCCGATGGTTTTAGCCGGAATTGTATTTGTTTTTAACAAACGTTATTTAGTTGGTGGTATTTTAACTATGCTCGCTGCCGGATTAGAAATTCAAGCGAATCACTTTCAAATGACGTATTATTTCTTGTTCTTATTTGCATTCGTAATTGGATTTTACATTT
>NZ_JBIPMS010000175.1:0-13192 GCF_044368995.1 Flavobacterium sp.
GCAATGAGAATGAATGCAGAAGGAATTAAGGTTCTTATTTCTGGTCGTTTAAATGGTGCAGAGATGGCGCGTTCTGAAGGCTTCAAAGAAGGAAGAATTCCATTATCAACTTTCAGAGCAGACATTGATTATGCATTATCTGAAGCGCATACTACTTATGGTAGAATGGGAATCAAAGTATGGATAATGAAGGGTGAAGTTTATGGTAAAAGAGATTTATCTCCGTTAGTAGGTATGGACAAAAAAGGTCCAAAATCTTCTGAAAGAGGTGGTTTTGATTCAAAAGGAAAAGGTGGTAAACCAGCTCCACGCAAAAGAAAGTAATTTTTTAAATTAAAAGACAAAATGTTACAACCTAAAAGAACAAAATATCGTAAGGTACAAAAGGGAAGAATGAAAGGTAACTCTCAAAGAGGGCACATCCTTTCAAACGGAATGTTTGGTATTAAATCTATGGATTCTTCTTTTATCACGTCTCGTCAAATTGAAGCATCTCGTATTGCTGCAACTCGTTACATGAAAAGAGAGGGTCAATTATGGATCAAAATATTTCCAGACAAACCTATTACAAAAAAACCACTTGAGGTACGTATGGGTAAAGGAAAAGGAGCAGTCGAATATTGGGCTGCTGTTGTAAAACCAGGAAAAATTATGTTTGAAGTAGGTGGAGTGCCTATCTCAATTGCTAAAGAGGCATTACGTCTTGCAGCACAAAAACTTCCTGTAAAAACTAAGTTTATCGTTGCTAGAGATTTCGAAGCATAATAAAAATTAATTATGAAACAATCTGAAATAAAAAATCTATCTGTAGCTGACTTACAAGCAAAGCTTGTTCAGGTAAAGAAAACGTATAACGACCTTAAAATGGCTCATGCTATTTCTCCAATCGAGAATCCGCTTCAAATGAGAACATTAAGAAGATCTGTGGCAAGAATTGCTACTGAAATTACTAAAAGAGAGTTACAATAATTGTATTCTGCTGAAAGATGGAAAAAAGAAATTTAAGAAAAGAAAGAGTTGGTGTTGTTACTAGTAATAAAATGGATAAATCTATTGTTATTTCAGAAACAAAAAGAGTAAAACACCCTATGTATGGTAAGTTCGTGTTGAAAACTAAGAAATATGTTGCACACGACGAAACAAACGACTGTAATATTGGTGATACTGTAAAGATTAGCGAAACGCGTCCTTTAAGTAAAACAAAATGTTGGAGATTAGTTGAAATTATTGAAAGAGCTAAGTAATTATGGTACAACAAGAATCAAGATTAAAAGTAGCAGATAACACAGGAGCAAAAGAAGTTTTGACTATCCGTGTTCTAGGTGGAACGAAACGTCGTTACGCATCTGTAGGTGATAAAATTGTAGTTTCAATAAAAGACGCAGCTCCTAACAGTAATGTTAAAAAAGGATCTGTTTCAACTGCAGTTGTAATACGTACCAAAAAAGAAGTGAGAAGAGCCGATGGTTCATACATTAGATTTGATGATAACGCTTGCGTATTATTAAATGCTGGTGGTGAAATGAGAGGCACTCGTGTTTTTGGTCCAGTAGCTAGAGAACTTCGTGAAAAACAATTCATGAAAATTGTATCATTAGCACCTGAGGTGCTTTAATTCTTTAAGGAAATGATGAAAATTAAAATAAAATCAGGTGACCTAGTAAGAGTTAATTCTGGTGATCATAAAGGACAAGAAGGTAAAGTTTTACGTGTAATTCGCGATAAAAACAAAGCTGTAGTGGAAGGATTAAACATGGTTTCAAAACATACGAAACCAAGTGCAAAAAGCCCACAAGGTGGAATCGTGAAAAAAGAAGCTCCTATTCATATTTCTAACTTAGCGTTATTAGACGCTAAAACTAAAGAAACTTCGAAAGTTGGTTTTAGAATGGATGGAGAAACAAAAGTAAGATTTTCAAAAAAATCTAATCAAGTTATATAGTTATGGGATACTTACCAAGACTAAAGGAAGAATATAAAAGCAGAATAGTTGCTGCTTTGAAAGAAGAATTTGGTTACAAAAA
The DNA here is from genome assembly GCF_044368995.1 of Flavobacterium sp. Classification (GTDB taxonomy): domain Bacteria; phylum Bacteroidota; class Bacteroidia; order Flavobacteriales; family Flavobacteriaceae; genus Flavobacterium. The sequence continues at coordinate 2,025 of NZ_JBIPMS010000175.1, forward strand.
TGTAATGCAGGTTCCAAAATTGGAAAAAATTGTTATTAGCCGTGGTGTAGGTGCTGCAGTGTCTGACAAAAAATTAGTAGATTACGCTGTTGATGAGTTAACTAAAATTACAGGTCAAAGAGCAGTTGCTACAATTTCTAAAAAAGACGTTGCTTCATTCAAACTAAGAAAAGGAATGCCAATTGGTGCTAAAGTAACTTTACGTGGAGAAAGAATGTATGAGTTTTTAGATAGACTTATTACTTCATCTTTACCGCGTGTAAGAGATTTTGGTGGAATCAAATCTACTGGATTTGACGGAAGAGGTAATTATAACTTAGGTGTACTTGAGCAAATCATTTTCCCAGAAATTGATATTGATAAAGTAAACAAAATTTCAGGAATGGATATTACTTTTGTTACCTCTGCCGATACAGATAAAGAAGCGAAATCATTATTAACCGAATTAGGTTTACCTTTCAAAAAGAATTAAGTTATGGCTAAAGAATCAATGAAAGCCCGTGAGGTTAAAAGACAAGCTGTTGTAGATAAGTATGCTGAAAAAAGAAAAGCTTTGAAAAAAGCCGGAGATTATGAAGCTTTACAAAAATTACCTAAAAATGCTTCGCCAATTCGTTTACACAATCGTTGTAAATTAACTGGTAGACCAAGAGGGTATATGCGTCAATTCGGTCTTTCACGTGTAACATTCCGTGAAATGGCTAATCAAGGGTTAATACCAGGAGTTAAAAAAGCTTCTTGGTAATCTCGCAAAAAGTTATTACTTTTGCAAACCAAAAAATAATTTTAATTGGTTAAAGGTTCAGGAAGTGAGTGCTTTCTGAAAACCATAATCGCAAATTTATACATATGTATACAGATCCAATTGCCGATTATCTTACTAGAGTAAGAAATGCAGCTAGAGTAAACCACAAAGTGGTTGAAATTCCTGCTTCGAACTTGAAAAAAGAAATCACAAAGATTTTATTCGATCAAGGATATATCTTAAGTTACAAGTTTGAAGATGCTACTGTTCAAGGTACTATCAAAATTGCTTTAAAGTATGATAAAGATACTAAAGAGTCCGTAATTAAAGATATCCAAAGAATTAGTAAACCAGGTTTACGTAAATATGCAAGTTCTACGAATATCCCAAGAATTTTAAATGGTTTAGGTATCGCTATCGTGTCAACTTCTAAAGGAGTGATGACTGGTAAAATGGCTAAACAATTAAATGTTGGTGGTGAAGTAATTTGTTACGTATACTAATTTTAAAGACCATATAAGATGTCAAGAATAGGTAAAAATCCAATTGCAATTCCAGCTGGAGTAACTGTAGAAGTTAAAGACGCTGTTGTTACAGTAAAAGGAAAATTAGGCGAGCTTACTCAGGAATATTCTGATGTAACGATCAAAATTGAAGATAACAATGTTATCGTTGAACGTTCATCTGACCATAAGAATGAGAGAGCGAAACACGGACTTTATCGCTCATTAATCAATAACATGATTATTGGAGTAGCAGAAGGTTTCACAAAACAATTAGAACTAGTTGGAGTAGGATATAGAGCATCAAACCAAGGGCAAAAATTAGATTTAGCTTTAGGTTTTTCACACAATATCGTACTAGAAGTAGTATCTGAAGTAAATGTTGAAACCATCTCGGAAAAAGGTAAAAATCCGATAGTGAAATTAACTTCATTTGACAAACAATTATTAGGACAAGTTGCTGCCAAAATCAGAGCTTTCCGTAAACCAGAACCGTACAAAGGTAAAGGGGTTAAGTTTGTAGGTGAGGAAGTAAGAAGAAAAGCAGGTAAATCAGCTTAAAATATAAAGTTATGTCATTAACAAAATCTGAAAGAAGACAAAGAATACAGTTTAGAATCAGAAAGACTGTAAGCGGAACTGCTGCTCAACCTAGACTTTCTGTTTTTAGAAGCAATAAAGAAATCTATGCACAAATCATAGATGATGTAAACGGTGTTACTTTAGTTGCTGCTTCATCGAGAGATAAAGGAGTTACTGCAGGTACTAAAATCGAAACTGCAAATGCAGTTGGTAAATTGATCGCTGAAAAAGCACTTAAAGCTGGTGTTTCTACTATCTCTTTTGATAGAGGAGGAAACTTATACCATGGACGAGTAAAATCGTTAGCTGAAGGCGCTAGAGAAGCGGGACTTAAATTCTAAGGTATGTATCAAAATTATAAAAACGTAGAATTAGTGAAACCAGCAGGTCTTGAATTAAAAGACCGTTTGGTGAGTGTTAATCGTGTTACTAAAGTAACTAAAGGTGGTAGAGCTTTTGGTTTTTCAGCTATCGTTGTAGTTGGAGATGAAAACGGAGTAGTAGGTCACGGTTTAGGAAAATCTAAAGATGTTTCTGAAGCAATTGCGAAAGCAGTAGAAGATGCTAAGAAAAATTTAGTAAAAATTCCTTTAAGTGGACAATCTGTTCCTCATGAGCAAAAAGGTAAATTTGGTGGTGCTAGAGTATTCTTAATGCCAGCTTCACACGGTACTGGAGTTATTGCTGGTGGTGCTGTACGTGCGGTATTAGAATCAGTTGGTGTACACGATGTATTATCTAAATCTCAAGGTTCATCAAACCCTCACAACGTAGTGAAAGCAACTTTTGATGCTTTGTTACAAATGAGAAGTGCTCTTACTGTTGCAAAACAAAGAGGAGTATCTTTAGATAAAGTATTTAAAGGATAAATCAAGGAGATATGAAAATTTTAGTAAAACAAGTAAGAAGTAAAATCAACTGTCCATTAGACCAAAAGAGAACATTAATCGCTCTTGGTATCAGAAAAATGGGTCAAGTTGTAGAGCACGATGCAAGTCCTGCTGTACTTGGAATGGTAAATAAAGTTAAACACTTAGTTTCTGTAGAGGAAACTAAATAACAATATACATGTTATGAATTTAAGTAATTTACAACCAGCAGAAGGTTCTGTTCACAACCAAAACAAAAGAGTAGGTAGAGGTGAAGGTTCTGGTAAAGGTGGTACCTCAACAAGAGGTCACAAAGGAGCCAAATCTCGTTCTGGTTATTCAAAGAAAATTGGTTTTGAAGGAGGTCAAATGCCCCTTCAACGAAGAGTACCAAAATTTGGTTTTAAAAACATCAATAGAGTAGAATATCAAGGTATAAATCTTGATACTTTACAAGGTTTAGTAGCAAACGGTGTCATCTCAGAAACTGTAGATTTTACAGTATTTGTAGAAACACGTTTGGCTACCAAAAATAGCTTAGTAAAGATTTTAGGAAGAGGTGAGCTAAAAACAAAATTAAAAGTTAGTGCTCACAAATTTACTGCAACTGCAAAAGCGGCTATCGAAGCTGCTGGAGGAGAAGTAGTAATTCTTTAATTAGTATAACTATGAAGAAATTTATAGAATCATTTATCAATGTTTGGAAAATAGAAGAACTAAAAAATAAAATTTTAGTTACTCTTGGAATCTTACTTGTGTACCGTTTTGGTTCGCAAGTAACATTACCAGGTATTGATTCAACAAAATTACAAAGTCTTAGTAATCAAACAGAAGGCGGAATCGGTTGGTTAATTAATGTATTTACTGGTGGTGCTTTCTCGGAAGCTTCTATCTTTGCATTAGGAATTATGCCTTACATCTCTGCATCGATTGTTGTTCAGTTAATGGGAATTGCGATTCCGTATTTACAAAAACTTCAAAAAGATGGTGAAAGTGGTAGAAAAACACTTAATCAAATTACACGTTGGTTAACTATAGCAATTACATTGGTTCAAGGACCAGGTTATATTTTTAATTTAAAACAAACCTTACCTGCTGAAGCATTTGTAAATCCTGATTTCTTTACTTTCTTCCCTTTATTTGGGTCTGTATTAATCATCGTTTCGGGAACTATTTTCGCAATGTGGTTAGGAGAAAGGATTACAGAAAAAGGAATTGGTAACGGTATATCATTATTAATTATGGTAGGAATTTTAGCAAGAATGCCAGAAGCATTTATACAAGAATTCGCAACTGCAATTAACAATGGTGGTCCTATGAAAATCATTATTGAAGTAATTATTTGGTTAGTAGTTATTATAGCTACCATATTATTAGTAATGGCTTTAAGAAAAGTTCAGGTTCAATATGCAAGACGATCAGTTTCTGGAGATTTTGAATCTGATTCAATGGATGATAATAGACAATTTATTCCATTAAAATTGAATTCTGCAGGTGTTATGCCAATTATTTTTGCGCAAGCAATCATGTTCATACCTGCTGCATTAGCTGGATTATCTAAGTCGGACACGGCTTTAAGCATTTCAAATATGTTTAAAGACCCATTCGGTTTAGTTTATAATATAGTTTTTGCTTTATTAATTGTTATTTTTACGTATTTTTACACCGCTATTACGGTACCAACCAATAAAATGGCAGATGACTTAAAAAGAAGTGGAGGTTTCATTCCAGGTATTAAACCAGGAGCTGAAACTGGAGATTTCCTTGATAAGTTAATGTCTCTAATCACATTTCCAGGTTCATTATTCTTGGCTTTAATTGCAGTGTTCCCTGCTATTATCCACGGATTATTAGATGTACAAGGAGCTTGGGCTTACTTTTATGGTGGTACTTCGTTAATTATTATGGTCGGAGTTGCAATCGATACGATTCAACAAATCAATTCATACTTGTTAAACAAACATTATGATGGTTTAATGAAAAGTGGTAAAAATAGAAAAGCTGTCGCTTAATTAATTATGGCAAAACAATCAGCAATAGAACAAGACGGAAGCATTGTAGAAGCATTATCTAATGCAATGTTTCGTGTGGAATTAGAAAACGGACATGTTGTAATTGCTCATATCTCAGGTAAAATGCGTATGCATTACATTAAATTATTACCAGGAGACAAGGTAAAACTTGAAATGAGTCCTTACGATTTGTCAAAAGCTAGAATTACTTATAGATACTAAAAAAGCAATAGGCGATAGGCAATAAGCAGTAAGCTTAAAGCAAAAAGCATATAGCATAAAGCAAATTAAGATGAAAGTAAGAGCATCAGTTAAAAAAAGAAGCGCAGAATGTATTATCGTGCGTAGAAAAGGAAGATTATACGTTATTAACAAAAAGAATCCTAGATTTAAACAAAGACAAGGATAATTATGGCAAGAATAGCTGGGGTTGATATCCCAAAAAACAAAAGAGGAGTTATCGCTTTAACATACATTTTTGGTATGGGTAAAAGTAGAGCTATAGAGGTTTTAGAAAAAGCCAAAGTAAGCCAAGATAAAAAAGTATCTGATTGGAATGATGACGAAATCGGAGCAATTCGTGAAGCGGTTTCATCATTTAAAATCGAAGGTGAATTACGTTCAGAAATCACATTAAACATCAAACGTTTAATGGATATCGGATGTCAAAGAGGTATTCGCCACAGAGCGGGATTACCTTTAAGAGGTCAAAGAACAAAAAACAACTCGAGAACAAGAAAAGGTAAAAGAAAAACTGTTGCAAACAAGAAAAAAGCAACTAAATAGTAAATAATATGGCTAAGGCAACTGCAAAAAAACGTAAAGTTATCGTTGAGTCTTCTGGAGAAGCACATATTAGCGCTACTTTTAACAACATCATCATTTCGTTAACAAACAAAAAAGGTGAAGTTATTTCTTGGTCGTCAGCTGGTAAAATGGGTTTCAGAGGTTCTAAAAAGAATACTCCATATGCTGCCCAAATGGCCGCTGAAGATTGTGGAAAAGTAGCTCTTGAAGCTGGACTTAAAAAAGTAAAAGTTTACGTTAAAGGTCCAGGAAATGGTAGAGAATCTGCTATTAGATCAATTCATAATAGTGGAATTGAAGTAACTGAAATTATTGATGTTACTCCAATGCCTCATAATGGATGTCGTCCTCCAAAGAGAAGAAGAGTATAACAATTAGTATAAAACAAAGGTAGGAATTTAGATTATCGAAGGAAAGACCTTAATTCATAATCCCTATCTTAAATTAAAATTTGTAAAATGGCAAGATATACTGGTCCAAAAACAAGAATCGCCCGTAAGTTTGGTGAAGCAATTTTCGGAGAAGATAAAGCTTTCGAAAGAAGAAATTATCCTCCTGGTCAACATGGTTTGGCAAAAAGAAGAGGGAAAAAATCTGAATATGCTGTCCAGTTAATGGAAAAGCAAAAAGCAAAATATACCTACGGTATTTTAGAGCGTCAATTCAGAAATTTATTTGAAAAAGCAGCTGCTGCTTCAGGCGTAACAGGCGAAATCTTGTTACAACTTTGTGAAGCTCGTTTAGACAATGTAGTATACAGAATGGGTATTGCACCTAGTCGTAGATCTGCTCGTCAATTCGTTTCTCACAGACACATCACTGTAAATGGTGAATTGGTAAATGTAGCTTCTTACCACTTAAAACCTGGAGATATTGTTGCAGTTCGTGAAAAATCTAAATCTTTAGAAGCAATTGAAAGCTCTTTGGCTAACAATTCTGCTGTATATGAATGGATTACATGGAATAATGATACGAAACAAGGAACTTTTGTAACGGTTCCTCAAAGACTTCAAATTCCAGAAAATATTAAAGAGCAACTAATCGTTGAGTTGTATAACAAATAATAATTGACATTAGTCGAAGATATGGCAATATTTAATTTTCAAAAGCCCGATAAAGTTATCATGATCGATTCAACCGATTTTGAAGGTAAATTCGAATTTAGACCTTTAGAACCTGGTTACGGATTGACAGTTGGTAACGCTTTAAGAAGAGTATTACTTTCTGCATTAGAAGGTTTTGCTATTACATCTGTAAGAATAGAAGGTGTTGAACATGAATTTTCAACAATTTCTGGTGTAGTAGAAGATGTAACTGAAATTATCTTAAATCTGAAACAAGTACGTTTTAAACGTCAAATTGAAGATGTAGATAACGAATCAGTTTCTATTTCTCTTTCTGGTAAAGATCAGATTACAGCTGGTGATTTTCAAAAATTTATTTCTGGTTTTCAAGTTTTAAATCCAGATTTAGTAATTTGTAATCTAGAGAGCAAAACAACTATCAACATGGAACTTTCTATCGAAAAAGGTAGAGGATATGTTCCTGCTGAAGAAAACAAAAAACCTAACGCTCCTATTGGAACAATTTTTACAGACTCTATTTATACGCCTGTAAAAAATGTGAAGTATTCAATTGAAAACTTCCGTGTTGAACAAAAAACAGATTACGAAAAATTAGTTTTCGAAATCAAAACTGATGGTTCAATTAATCCAAAAGATGCTTTAACAGAAGCAGCCAAAACGTTGATTCACCATTTTATGTTGTTTTCTGACGAAAGAATCACTTTAGAAGCTGATGAAATTGCTCAAACTGAGTCTTATGATGAGGAATCATTACACATGAGACAACTATTGAAAACTAAATTAGTTGATATGGACTTGTCAGTAAGAGCTTTAAATTGCTTAAAAGCTGCTGAAGTTGATACCCTTGGAGACTTAGTTTCTTTCAACAAAAACGATTTAATGAAATTCCGTAATTTTGGTAAAAAATCACTAACTGAATTAGATGAGTTAGTGGCAAATAAAAACCTTACTTTCGGAATGGATTTAGCAAAATACAAGTTAGATAAAGAATAATTCATTCATATTTTGCTCTCCAAAGCGGATTGATGCAAGATGAAGATAAAATAATTACGTCATGAGACACGGAAAAAAATTCAACCATTTAAGTAGACAAACAGGTCATAGAAAAGCAATGCTTGCTAATATGGCATGTTCGCTAATTGAACACAAGCGTATCAATACAACTGTCGCAAAAGCGAAAGCTTTAAAACAATTTTTTGAGCCTCTTGTAACAAAATCAAAAGAAGATACAACGCACAACAGACGTATTTGTTTTTCTTATTTAAGAAGTAAATATGCTGTTACTGAATTATTCAGAGAAGTTGCTGTTAAAGTTGCTGATCGTCCAGGAGGTTACACACGTATCATTAAGTTAGGAAACCGTTTAGGGGATAACGCAGATATGGCAATGATTGAACTGGTTGATTTTAATACAATTTATTCAACTGCTAAAAAAGAAGTTAAAAAAGCATCTACTCGTAGAGGTAAATCAAAAAAAGCAGATGAAACTGTAGCGGAAACTCCTGCTGCCGAATCAACTGATACAACTGATACAACAGAAGCTTCTGAATAATCATGAAACAGTTGATTTAAAATACTTAAAAAAGGATAAACAAATTTTTGTTTATCCTTTTTTTTTATAAATACTATAATGTAATTTTGCAATATAATTAAGGTAACTTAAAATTAGATGTTTATCTCTTTTTTAAAAACTACAACAACTGATGAAATACAACAACAAACAACAAGCAGTACTTTTATTAAAAGATGGAACTATTTTCTACGGAAAATCAATTGGAATTTCAGGTACAACTTTTGGGGAAATTGCCTTTAATACTGGCACAACTGGTTACCAAGAAATATTCACAGACCCATCATATTATGGGCAAATTATGGTTACAACCAATGCGCATATCGGTAATTATGGAGTCAATACAAATGAAGTAGAATCAGATTCTGTTAAAATTTCTGGTTTAGTTTGTAAAAATTTTAGTATGAATTATTCTCGTGTTGACGCTTCTGAAAGTCTGTACGACTATCTAGAAAAACAAAACTTAATTGTGATCTCAGATGTTGACACACGCGCTTTAGTTAGTTACATCAGAGATAACGGCGCCATGAATGCAATTATTTCTACAGATGGAACTTCAATTGAAGATTTGAAAATTAAATTAAAACAAGCGCCAAATATGGAAGGGTTAGATTTAGCTTCGGTGGTTTCTACTAAAATTTCTTATTTTGTCGGAAATGAAAATGCCACATATAAAATAGCCGCTTTAGATTTAGGAATCAAAAAAAATATCTTAAGAAATTTAGCGAAACGTGATTGTTATATTAAAGTATATCCATATAATACTACTTTTAACGATATGAAAGCATTTAATCCTGATGGATATTTTTTATCAAACGGTCCTGGAGATCCAGATCCGCTAGCTTCGGCACAAGAAGTAGCCAGAAATATTTTAGCAGAAAATAAACCTTTATTCGGAATTTGTTTAGGACATCAAGTAATTGCTTTAGCCAATGGAATTTCAACATATAAAATGTTCAATGGACACAGAGGCATTAATCATCCTGTGAAAAACCTGGTAACAGGGAAGGGTGAAATCACTTCTCAAAATCATGGATTTGCCGTAAATAAAGAACAATTAGAAAAACATCCTGATTTTGAATTAACGCATGTTCATTTAAATGACGGAACCGTTGCAGGTATGAAAATGAAATCTAAAAATTGTTTTTCTGTGCAATATCATCCAGAAGCAAGCCCTGGACCTCATGATTCTAGTTACTTATTTGATGAATTCATCGAAAACATAAAATCTTCTAAAAACTAAAACGTTATCGTTTATAAGTTTTGTAATATTTACGAAATCCGAAAAAAAATATATTTAACTTTGTTAAATTAATAATAAAGAATTTAAAAAATAACTAAATATGAGCATAATAATTAAAGTTCACGCAAGACAAATATTAGATTCAAGAGGTAACCCTACTGTTGAAGTGGATGTAATTACAGAAAATGGAATTTTAGGAAGAGCTGCAGTTCCATCTGGTGCATCAACTGGCGAACATGAAGCAGTTGAATTACGTGACGGCGGAAAAGCTTATATGGGCAAAGGTGTGTTAAAAGCAGTTGAAAATGTAAATGCAACTATAGCTTCAGAATTGGTAGGCATGTCAGTTTTTGAACAAAACGCTATTGATAAAATGATGATTGAATTAGATGGCACGCCTAATAAATCTAATTTAGGAGCAAATGCCATTTTAGGCGTTTCTTTAGCTGTTGCGAAAGCAGCAGCAAATGAATTAGGAATGCCATTATACAGATATGTTGGAGGCGTTTCAGGAAACACATTGCCTGTTCCAATGATGAACATTATCAATGGTGGTTCGCATTCAGACGCACCGATTGCATTCCAAGAATTTATGATAATTCCTGTAAAAGCGACTTCATTTACTCATGCGATGCAAATGGGGACTGAAATTTTTCACAACCTGAAAAAAGTATTACACGATAGAAATTTATCAACAGCAGTTGGAGATGAAGGTGGTTTTGCACCAAATTTAGCTGGCGGAACAGAAGATGCTTTAGATACGATACAATTAGCAGTTGAAACAGCTGGATATTCTTTTGGAAATGACATAAAGATAGCTTTAGATTGTGCCGCTTCAGAATTTTATGTAGATGGAAAATACGATTATACTAAATTTGAAGGTGCAGGTGGAAAAATTAGAACTTCTGAAGAACAAGCTGATTATTTAGCTGAATTAGCTTCAAAATATCCAATTATTTCTATCGAAGACGGAATGTATGAAGACGATTGGAAAGGTTGGAAGTACTTAACAGACAAAATAGGTAACAAAGTACAATTAGTAGGAGACGATTTATTCGTTACTAATGTAGAAAGACTTTCTCGTGGTATCAAAGAAGGAATTGCCAATTCAATTTTAATTAAAGTAAATCAAATCGGTACGTTATCTGAAACAATTGCAGCTGTAAATATGGCGCATAATGCAGGTTATACTTCAGTTATGAGTCACCGTTCTGGAGAAACTGAAGACAATACAATTGCTGATTTAGCAGTGGCCTTAAACTGTGGACAAATTAAAACAGGTTCAGCCTCTCGTTCCGATCGTATGGCAAAATACAATCAATTATTACGTATTGAGGAAGAATTAAACGAAGTAGCTTACTTTCCAGGCGCAAATGCTTTTAAAGTAAAATAAAACATATTTGTCATGCTGAACTCATTTCAGCATCTCACTAATTTATTACACACCTAACACCTAATTGGCTTCAAAAACCTTTTAGGTGTTTTTTTATCGTGTTCATTTCTGTCTATACAGTTGTCTTTGAAGGTTATTAGTTGTCTATATTTTAATTAGTTTGAAAAGCAACTTAAATTCATTATTTGCTATAAATTTCATAAACACCAATTGTGTAATTTAACTATATATTAATTTTAAAATTCAAGAATAAATTATTAAATTCGCAACAGAGATTATTAAATATACAAAATATACCTATTATCATGTCAAAAAATGCAATTTTAGAAATTAATGGTAACAAATATGAACTTCCTATT
>NZ_JBIPMS010000138.1:0-4255 GCF_044368995.1 Flavobacterium sp.
ATGCTCAAGTAACCAAAGAAATGTCCTTTAATGAGTATTTAGGAATGGTGAAAAAATTTCATCCTTTAGTTAAAATTGCAGATTTGGAAATTTCGCAAGCACAAGCAAATTTATTAATGGCTCGAGGTGCATTTGACCCTAAATTAGAAGCAGATTTTAACAATAAAGAATTTAACGATAAAAAATATTATTCCGTTTTTAATGGTGGATTTAAAATTCCAACTTGGTACGGAATTGAATTTAGTGGGGGTTTTGAAAGTAATGAGGGTGTATTTCTAAACCCAGAAAATAATACTCCAACAGAAGGTTTAAATTATGCTGGAATTTCAATCCCTCTTTTACAAGGATTTTTAATTAACCAACGCATGGCTGATTTACGAAAAGCAAAAATAAATATAAATTTGAGCACTGCTGAAAGAAATTTACAAGCGATTCTGGTTTTGCATCAGGCTTCGATAGCTTATTTTAATTGGAAAAAAAATTATGAAGAATATAAATTATATGATACTTATTTACAAAATGCAGAAATACGATTAAAGGGAATTAAAACCTTAATTGAACAAGGCGATAAAGCTGCAATTGACAGTGTTGAAGCAGGAATTACTCTGAAAAACAGATTACTCAATAAAGAAGACGCACTTCTAAAACTTACGAAAGCACGTTTAGAATTATCTAATTTTTTATGGACAAACAATAGCATTCCAATAGAATTAGAAGAAAACATGTATCCTGAAATAAATTTATTTAAAAATATACAAGATTATTTAAGCACAAACGAACTAAATTTAGTAACCTTTACTACAGAAAATCATCCAAAAATAAATGCAATTAATTACAAAATTAATATGCTTGAAGTGGATAGAAAATTAAAGGCAAATCAATTACTACCAAAAGTAGATTTGGGATATAATTATTTGTCAAACCCAAACCAATTTCAAGAATTTCGATTCCAAGATTATAAATTTGGAGTAAATGTTGCACTGCCATTATTTTTAAGAAAAGAACGAGGTAGCTTAAAAATAACTAAACAAAAAATTGAATCGGAAAAATTTGGATTACGTTTTGAAAAAGAACAATTAATGAACAAAATTGAATCGCAAAAAGCTGAAATTCAATCGCTAAAAAAACAAGAAGATCTAATTACGGACTTAGTAAAAGACAATTCAACTTTATTAAATTCCGAAGAGCGTTTATTTAATATGGGAGAAAGTTCTTTATTTTTAATAAATACACGTGAAAACAATTTAGTTTTAGCACAATTGTCAAAAATTTTAATTGAAAACAGGTTTTACATTTCAAATGCGGATTTATATAAAACAATAGCCAATCCAAATTAATTATTTACTTTTGTTATCTCAATTTCAAGAAGATGATTATTATAAAAACCGCAGAAGAAATAGAATTAATGCGCGAAAGTGCCCTAATTGTTTCCAAAACTTTAGGCATGATTGCAAAGGAAATAAAACCCGGAGTTACCACACTACATTTAGATAAATTAGCAGAACAATTTATTCGCGACCACGGCGCAGAACCAGCATTTAAAGGCATGTATGGTTTCCCAAATTCGTTATGTATGAGCCCTAATACACAAGTAGTTCATGGCATTCCAAACAATAATCCTTTACAAGATGGCGACATTATTTCAGTAGATTGCGGTACGTTAAAAAACGGATTTTATGGAGACCACGCTTATACTTTTGAAGTGGGAGAAGTAGCTGAAGCAACCAAAAAACTACTTCAAATTACCAAAGAATCGTTATACGTTGGAATTAGAGAAACAAAAGTAGGCAATCGTGTGGAAGATATTGGATATGCCATTCAGACGTATTGTGAAAGTCATGGTTATGGCGTAGTCCGTGAACTATGCGGACATGGTTTAGGAAAAAAAATGCACGAAGATCCAGAAGTGGCAAATTATGGCAAACGTGGGCATGGAAAAAAATTAGTCAACGGAATGGTAATTGCTATTGAACCAATGATAAATTTAGGCACCAAAAACATCGTTCAACATAAAGATGGTTGGACAATCACAACAGCCGACAACAAACCTTCCGCACACTTTGAACACGATGTAGCCATAGTAAACGGAAAACCAGAATTGCTTTCCACTTTCGCTTATATTTATGAAGCGCTTGGAATTGTAAGTAATGAAGAAGACGGGTTGAGAAGTAAACCGTTAGTATTGTAAACTCAACACGAATTTCACTAATTATCACTAATGACTGAACAAAATTTAATTTATAAAGAAGAAGCGTACAAAGTTATTGGATTGTGTATGGAAGTTCATAAATATTTAGGAAAAGGACATAATGAAAAAGTCTATGGTGATGCTTTAGAACTCGAATTTTTAGCAAATCATATACCTTTTGTTCGTGAACAAAAATACACTATTGAATACAAAGGAGTAAAGTTACCTAGTTATTACTATTCAGATTTTACAGTTTACGATTCAATTATAATTGAATTGAAAGCAATACAAACATTATCATCAAGTGAAACCAAACAAGTTTTAAATTATCTAGCTGCCTCTAAATGCAAACTAGGTTTATTGGTTAACTTTGGTGAAAACAGTTTAAAATACCAACGTATAATATTATAAAATTAGTGCTAATTAGTGAAATTAGTGTTTAAAAAATTATGAAAAAAATATTTAAATTTATACTGAATACCATACCGCGTCCTATCTTAATAAGATTAAGTATTGTGGCACGACCAATTATTGCGTTTCTTTTAAAAGGAAATAAATTTACGGATCCAATTGATGGTAATAGTTTCCGAATGTTTTTGCCTTACGGATATGGCACACAAAGAAACAACGTATTGTCTCCTAGTACTTTATCCTTAGAAAGACACCGTTTGTTATGGTTATATCTTCAAAATGAAACCCACTTTTTTACTTCAACAGAAAAAATAAAAGTACTACATTTCGCCCCTGAACAAGAATTTTACAAACGCTTTAAAAAACAAACTAATTTAGAGTATACTACTACCGATTTACTTTCGCCTTTGGCTGATGTAAAAGCAGATATTTGTAATTTGCCGTTTCAAGATAATACATACGACATTATTTTGTGCAATCATGTTTTAGAACACATTCCTGATGACACAAAAGCAATGCAAGAATTGTACAGAGTGATGAAACCAGACGGTATGGGGATTTTTCAAATTCCACAGGATTTAAAAAGAGACGTTACTTTTTCAGATGATTCGATTACCGATCAAAAAGAGCGTGCTAAAATTTTTGGGCAATATGATCACGTTCGTGTGTATGGAAGAGATTATTTTGACAAATTAAGAAGTATTGGTTTCTGTGTGAAAGAAATAGATTACACAAACACAATCCCTGAAGATTTGGTAGAAAAGTTTTGTTTGGCAAAAGGCGAAATTATTCCAGTGGTATTTAAATAATTATATTTAGATTAGTTTTTATATCTTTATGAATTGAAAATAAAATCTATGAAGCATTTTTTAAAAATCATAACCATATTGGTTACCACTTTCGTATTTTCACAAGAAAAAGAAGTAGTGCCACCTTACAATATAAAAACAATTACTTTTTCGCAAAATGTAAACAATACCATTCCGTTTTTTGGATTGGGAGAAAATTTCGATTTGCAATTTGACGATTTATACGGTAACGAAGCGGATTATTTTTATACGATTGAACAATACAATTACGATTGGACACCAAGTCAATTGCTTAAAAATGAATATTTAAATGGGTTAGACAATCAACGCATTCAAAATTATCAAAACTCGTTAAATTGTTTGCAAATTTATTCCCATTATACTTTGAGTTTTCCAAATAAATTCAATCAAATTATTAAAAGCGGTAATTATATTGTAAAAATTTTCGATGAAGATCAAGAAATTGTGTTTTCAAAAAAATTCATTATATACGAAGATAATACTGCTGTGGGCATAACAATCAGACGATCTCGAGATATGGAAACCGTTAATAAGAAACAAAATATTGAGTTTTTTATCGATTATAAAGACAAACCATTACAAAACCCAAAAGAAAACGTAAAAGTTTCTATTTTTCAAAATGGAAAATTAAATTCAGCTATTCATAATATCAAACCACAATATACTATTGGCACACAACTCATTTACAGATACAATAAAGAAACCCAATTTTGGGCAGGAAATGAATTTTTAAATTTCGAAAATAAAAATGTTCGTGGCGCTTCTAACTCGGTTTTTAAAGTAACTTCTGGGGATGTGTACAATACTATTTTGTATACAAATGAAG
>NZ_JBIPMS010000139.1:0-4193 GCF_044368995.1 Flavobacterium sp.
CCAATTCCTGATGAACCACCAGTGATAAGTATTACTTTTCTCATTAAAACTAATTGATTTTGTTTGGTAAAATTAAATAAAAAAAAGTGCATACAAAAGTTTGTATGCACTTAAAAAAGTTACTCAAAAAAGTAAATTATTTTTTTTCAGTTTTTTTGGAATCGCATGATGCCTCTTTTTTGTTTGATTCTCCACAACATTTTTTTCCATTTACAGAACATGATTTTTCTGTTTTTACTTTCTTCTTTTGTTTTGGTTCTTGAGCATTTGTGGTAGTTGTAAATAAAAACACTACTGACATTGCTAAAAATAAATTTTTCATTTGTTTAAATTTTAATTGTTATTATTATTTGTTGTTAATTGATAATTATTTTTTTAGTACAATAAAATTTATTGTCTAAAATAAATGTAATAAACTGAATTTTATCTGAAGTATTTACTAAATTAAAAGTCATATTGTTTTCGCCTTCGTGCATGCCATCAATTTCTCCATCATCTAGTAATTGACCATTTACATTTGTAACAAAATAATCTAAAGTTGCTAAATAAGGTAAATGAAACAGAATGGAAACAGAATTATCATTTGTAGGGTTTGGAGATACTGTAAATGAAAAATCATTTTTACCATCAACACTACTCTGACCCAAAGTTGCGTTTTTAATTAATTTTACTTCATATATTGTTGCGCCAGCACTTGTTGTATTGGTTTGATTATTTGTAAACGGATTTTGAGTTGGACTATCTATTCCACCAAAAATATGTCCAATAACAAATTCATTAGCTACAATATCATTTAATTTGATAACTTCGTTTAAATAATGTGGTAACGCTTTATTTGGAATAAATTCAGCTCCAGCTCCTTTAAAATTTGGCATCTCTATATCTAATTTATATTCAGACAAATCACCATTTGCAGCACGCGTTGTTCTACTAATGGTTTTTACAAAAGGTACATTATCATCTTGTACTAAAGTAGAACCGTTATAATAATACCTGCTTATACCGCCAAAAAATAAATTATGCATTTTATTATCGGTACTATCATACAACCCAACTTTTGCACTATGATAATTACTCAAATACTGATTAAATTGTGTTTGAGGAAAATATCCGTTAGATTTTATATCTACAGGATACAAAAATGGTAAATTAGCATTTATTTGAAAAACACCAGATGAAATTGTGTAGCCTTCTTCTCCATTTGGAAATACTTGAGGTACTAAATTATAATCGCGTCGATGTAAATGAACTGCATCTTCCAAAAACGAATAATTGGAAAAACTTAATTGCAAACCTGAATTATCAATATTAAATTTTTGTATTTTATTTATATAAGTTTGTGTAAAAGTAGGATTATTCATTGGATTGTATCTTCCTGTAAATATTTGACCTCCTACTAAATAAAATTCAGTTCCGATTTTTCCCAACTCTCCTCCAGTATTTTGAAATATAGGATTGGCTATTTGTTTAAAATTTGAAGTTATTGGTGTGCCGTTAATAATTGAATCAATTAAATTGGGTACATTAATACTTGTTAATTTATCAAAAGTTACGTGATCATCTAAAGAGGTTGAATAGGCATAACCACCTATTACATATAAAGAATTTCCATCTTGATAAAAGTTAAAATTTGTAGCTTGCAATTGCTCTTTTAAACCTGTTGCCAAAGTTTCCAATGAAACGGACCAAGTCTGTTGTGTAGCAATATCTACTACAAAAATCAAATTGTTATTCTGAGAATTAGGGAATGCATTAAAAGGTTGTCTGGCATGAAGCCCATCTTTTCTTCCACCAATAATTAACCACTTTCCGTTATGTTGCGCAAAAGCATACGAATGCAATCCTGGTAAAGTAGAAATTGTAATTGGAGTTATTTGTACATTATAATCAAATGTATTTTGTGCCATACTTTCTTTACATAAAAGAAAGACTAATAAAATTATATATTTTTTCATTTATAAATACTATTAAGTTATTCTGCTAATATCTAAAAACAGATAAAGCAGTAAAATAATTAAACTGAGATATTTATGAAATGATTTTTGGAGGTTGCCAAATAGTATTTTGATACTTAGATATAAGATTTTTATGATAAAAAATCTTTTCTTTTTTGAAAGTAATTACAAAATTTTGAGGTGTAGTTGTATATATTTTAGTTGTAATATAACTTACTGGAGTAAAATTTAAACTCATAATAATCTTACCATTTTCGCAACCATCATTATTTTCAAAATTACTTTTGTCACAAGAAGATTGACAACCTTCACTAAATTGTATTTTTACTACTCGTACAGATGGTAGCACCATCAATACGAACAAATAGGAACAAAAAAGTACGGTTATCATTCTCATGTAATTACAATATTTTGCTGGCACACATAAAATCAGTTTTAGGAAGACTAGTTGTAGTAATAGCATTAAATCCACCTTCAATTTCTGAAAAATTTCTATATCCACGCGCTTGTAATATAGAAGCTGCAATCATACTGCGGTAGCCACCAGCACAATGCATAAAAAAGTGTTCGTTTGGATTGATGTCTCTCAACCAATCATTAATATAAGCTAAAGGTTTACTGTAAGCGTCTTCAATATGTTCGGCTTCGTATTCACTTTCTTTTCTTATATCTACTACTTTACTTTCGCCGATTTTTACTTCTCCTTCAAATTGTGCTGCAGTAATTCTATGTACTGTATCCACATCAAATCCAGCAGATTTCCATGCTTCAAAACCACCTTTTAAATGTCCTAATACCGCATCAAATCCAACACGAGATAATCGTGTAACTGTTTCTTCTTCTTTTCCAATATCCGTAACTAAAACTATGGGTTGATTTACATTGGCAATTAAAGCACCTACCCAAGGCGCAAAATCACCACTTATTCCAATATTTATGGATTGAGGCACAAATCCTTTTGAAAAATCAGACGCATTTCTAGTATCTAAAATTAATGCACCCGAATCATCTACAAGTTGTTCAAAATCGTAAGCATCAATAGCTTTCATTCCCGTATTTAAAATAGATGCAAAAGAAGGAATTCCTTTTTTATTCATAGCCACATTCATACCAAAATAAGCTGGCGGAGGCAATAAACCATCGGTAACTTCTTTTATAAATTCTGCTTCGGTCATATTGGCACGTAGCGC
The DNA here is from genome assembly GCF_044368995.1 of Flavobacterium sp. Classification (GTDB taxonomy): domain Bacteria; phylum Bacteroidota; class Bacteroidia; order Flavobacteriales; family Flavobacteriaceae; genus Flavobacterium. The sequence continues at coordinate 3,146 of NZ_JBIPMS010000139.1, forward strand.
GTAATTTTGTAGTTTTTGTTCGCCAATTGTTGAAACCGTTTCTTTGCTCATATTTTTTCCACAAGCTGAACCCGCACCGTGCGCTGGGTAAACAACTACATCATCTGCCAAAGTCATGACTTTATCTCGTAAAGAATGAAATAAAATTCCTGCTAATTGCTCTTGTGTCATGGATGCTGCTTTTTGAGCCAAATCTGGTCGGCCAACATCGCCAATAAATAACGTATCACCAGAAAACAATGCGGTATCTTTTCCGTTCTCATCTATTAATAAATAACACGTACTTTCCATAGTATGACCAGGAGTGTGTAGCACTTTAATTTTAATATTTCCAACTTCAAAAACTGCTTCATCAACTGCGGAGATAATTTCAAATTCTGGTTTTGCAGTAGGTCCGTATACAATTTTCGCACCAGTTTGTGCACTCAAATCTAAATGACCAGACACAAAATCGGCATGAAAATGCGTTTCAAAAATATACTTTAGTTTTACATTATCAGCTGTTAATCTGTCTATATATGGTGCCGTTTCACGTAACGGATCAATTATAGCTGCTTCTCCATTTGAAATAATGTAATAAGCACCTTGTGCCAAACAACCTGTATAAATTTGTTCTATTTTCATGTGTGTACTATTTTTTTTAATAGAAATTGAAATCAATTTTTCATTTAAATACGATACAAATTTAATTGTATTTTTTAAATAAAATTGTGATAATTATCATAAGATTCTTTTTAATCGAAAAATTCATCGTCACTATGAAAAAATGCGGTTAACCAAATAATTCTTGATAAACGCATAATCCAAGGTTGTAATAGAATTAAAAAGAAAATATTAACTGGCAACCACCAAAAAATTTCTTTATTCTGAAGTGTATAACCGGTTACATAGACCCAAATTGCAAAAGTAATTAACGAAAAGCCAACTGTTAAACCATAACTTACATAACCTGTTCCTTGAAAAAAACCAGGCTCTAATTCTGTTCTCTGACCACAAATACTGCATCTTTCAACCATTTTATTTCCGTTTGGAAAACTATACCATTTAT
>NZ_JBIPMS010000040.1:0-12873 GCF_044368995.1 Flavobacterium sp.
ATTTATATACATCAATTGTGTTGCAAAGTAACCAATAAATTAGCATTGAAATGCTTAAAAACAGAAGAAGTTTTTTATTTGCAATTAACTTTTCCATACAATTACATCCAGTTTTTATTTGTGGTTTCCACTTGATACAACCAATTATTCACCATTTTTTTTATTTCATTATAGTTGCCAGTTGAAAATTCAATGTTACAAGCCGCAGTTGACAAATTAACCGAACCAATATTTGTACCTTTTTGCCAAAAAAATTGTTGCGTTGTAATGGCTTGTATTTTATAAGGTTCTACAATTGTATTGTCAATATCCCACGCGCCATTTTGTTTGATAATGAAATCATTAGAAACAAAAAGCTTATAATTTTTATACGAAAACCAAGTTAAAATCCCCGAAAAAATTGCAAAAACAAAACAATACAAAGCCACTTCGTCCCACCTCAATAAATCAAAAAATAAATTAACCAATGAGAAAATAATTATAGGAAGTAGTAGTAAAAAAAATAATTTTAAAACCAATTTTCGCCAATTTGGTAGCATTAATTTTCCTTTTTCTGGAAACGTGTTAAAGAGTAATTTTAAAACTTCATCACGCTCTAATGATGAAGCACCGGGGACATCAATTTTATCATTTTTACTTTTAGCTTCAGGATTACTTGATGCTTGGCGGATACCAATTGTTAGAATATCAAACTTTTTCTGAAAGAAATTTTGAGTGGTTGTAACAACTTGGACTTTAGTTGGATGTAATAATGTGTTTTTGGTTGCCAATAATCCGTAAGAAAGTACAATTGATTGTTTGTTTTTACGAATTGTAAAATCATAATATTTTATAATAGTTTGAAATAAATTAACAACCAATACTATTCCAATAATCGTTCCTAAAACTATTGCTATTGAAGTTAATATTGGTAATTTATCTAAATAACCCGTCACTTTATCCTCTTGAGTTTGTGCACCATCAAATATATTTTTAATATTTTCTAACACCGCTGACATAAAAACAATAAATAACACAAAACTCTTAACATAGTTTGAAGTTAATCCAATTTTAATCAAACTTGACAAACTAATTTTCACTAGCGCCGACGGTACTTCAACTACTTCTTTATCCTCTATAAACGTTGAATTTTCTGAAGCGTAATTGATTAATCGATCTTTTAAAACGATGGCAAGTTCGTGTGGAATAGCGCTTATGGATGCTTCTTTTTTATCGCTTCCTGCGGTATCAATTTCTAATTTGTATACATTTATAAATCGTTGAATTAGACTTTGATTGATGTTTACTTGCTGAATTTTGTGCAACTGAATGGTGATTCTGGTTTTGTTTAAAACACCTTTTTGAATTACGAAATCGCTATTTTCTTCATCAATATAAAACGTGAAAAAGTAGTATTGCAAATAAGAAATTATCGCAATAATTACAATGAAACCAAGAATTCCTAAATATATAAATGCAGTTTTGGAAGCATCCATCTTTACTAACCAAATTAGCAAAATAGGCCACATGGCCCGCAAAATTTTTTGCAAGGTATCTGCAAACATAACTAAAACACCTAGTAATGATTGACGTTGTGGCTGAGAAAAATCTGTTAAATTATTCATTTATTCCAAAATATTATGAACGTTTTGAAGTGCATCCGTTGCATCTGGATTGATCTTTTTAGAAACTAAATTTTTTATTTTCTGAGCGTCTTCCAAAAGCAAACCGGGTATTTTAATATCTGAACTATTGCCACCAGCCGTAAACAGCTCTACAGAAGCCAAGCCAAGTTTTCTCGAAAAAAAACCTTGATGAAGCGCTACGTGTTGCACCCGATTAAACGGAATTATTGTAGTCGTTTCAGAAATTAAACCCGATTTATAAATGGCATCGTGGGTTCTAAAAGCGTATCCTTTTTTTTTGGTACTAATTTTTGCTAGTGGATATGATAAGCCAATTAAAATCGAAATTGCTATTCCCATAACCAACCAAATTATATTGGAAAAAAGTTCAGTTTGAAAATAATAAGTAACCAAATAAACCATTAAAATAATAAAATTAATTAGGCTCAAAATAATTGCAACCACAGTAAAATACTTAGGCTGTAATTGATTTAATTTCACTTCCTCAAACCTAGGCAAATCGATAATTTCTGTAGTTTCATTTGTAAATTCCTGCATCTTTTTTACTTTTTACTTTAAGCTTTTACCCTAAACCTTTTACCTTATACCCTTCACCCAACCTAAGGAATGTACTTTTTCTCAAAATTGGGTTTGCGTTTTTCCAAGAAAGCATTTCGGCCTTCTATAGCTTCTTCGCTCATGTAGGCCAATCGTGTGGCTTCACCAGCAAAAACTTGTTGACCCACCATACCATCATCGGTTAAATTCATAGCGAATTTTAACATTCTAATAGACATTGGCGATTTTTCTAATATTTCTTGTGCCCATTCAAAAGCAGTTGATTCTAATTCAGCATGCGGAATCACGGCATTTACCATACCCATTTCGTAGGCTTCTTGGGCAGTATAATTTCTTCCTAAAAAGAAAATTTCTCTGGCTTTTTTCTGCCCTACCATTTTGGCCAAATATGCTGAACCATAACCCCCATCAAAACTGGTTACGTCAGCATCGGTTTGTTTAAAAATGGCATGTTCTTTACTTGCTAAAGTTAAATCGCATACCACATGCAAACTATGTCCGCCACCAACAGCCCAACCTGGAACCACGGCAATAACTACTTTTGGCATAAAACGAATTAAACGTTGTACTTCTAATATATTTAATCGGTGGTAACCGTCTTCGCCTACATACCCTTGGTTGCCTCTAGCTTTTTGATCGCCACCACTGCAAAAACTCCAAATTCCGTCTTTAGAAGACGGCCCTTCAGCAGATAAAAGCACAACACCAATAGAAGTATCTTCATGGGCATCTTTAAATGCATCTAATAATTCAGCAGTTGTTTTTGGACGGAAAGCATTGCGCACATCAGGTCTGTTGAAGGCAATACGCGCAACACCATCACATTTTTTATAAGTGATATCTTCGAACTCTTTAACGATTTTCCAATTGATAGTTGACATTTTTAATAATTTTTTATCAAAAATACTTCAAAAATACTTTAATTTGCAAAAGCAGGTGACATTTTTATAAAATCGAATCAAAAAAAAATTTTAAGTAGTAATTCGCCATAAGAAAACAGTTAAACCATTCATGAAATATAAATCAGACTTTAGTAAATTAAATTTCTTCATTCCCTTTTTTCCTGCAATACTAATATCGCTTATTGCATTTTTTTCAGGAGATGCTATAGAAATGGTGTTGGCGCCCATTGGTTTTCTAATTTTGCTTTTAAGCGTATTTATTACGGTTGCGTTTTTCACTACCTATTATGAAATTCAAGAAAACCTATTGATTGTTTCCTTGTTTTTTTACAAAACAAAAATTAAAATTTCAGAAATTAGAACCATAAAATATTCCAATTCTATAATGAAAACAAATTTTTACAAACCGGGCTGTCATCACAAAGGAATTGAAATTGTTTATCATAAATACGACGATATATTTATATCACCAAATAATAGAGACCAATTTATTGCGCAGTTAATCGAACAAAATCCAACTATAGAAATCAGAAAATAATGAGAATACGCCGTTCCCTTTTATGCCTTACTTTATTCACAATATCTTGCAAAGACAAAGCATCCGAATTTTCAAAAAATAATGGTACACAAGAAGATCAAAGCGACTTTTTTGTGGCATTTAACGAATTAGATCCTGCCTATTGCGAGAAACAGAAAAACGAAATTAGTTACCAATACAATAAATTAATTAACAAAAATGACTTTTATGGTCAGTTTTTAGTGGCTAAAAATGGAAAAATCTTATTTGAAGATTATGAAGGGTTTGCCTACAAAGAAAAAGACGATAAAAACAGAAAAAATAAGCCCATTCATATCGCTTCAGTAAGTAAAGTATTAACGGCAGCGGTGATTTTAAGAATGGTTGACCAAGAAAAAATTGGATTAGATGATAAAGTTTCCGAATACTTAAAAGGTTTTTATTTTGACGAAATTACAGTTAGGATGTTACTAAATCACCGAAGCGGATTGCGTCATTACGGATATTTTATAGAGCGTGATGTAAAATGGGACCGCTCTAAACGCATTACCAATCAAGATATTTTAAAACTTATAAATTCCGGGAAAATTCATTTGGAAAGCAAACCAGGCACTCGATTTGCGTATTGTAATACCAACTATTCGATATTAGCGTTAATCATTGAAAAAGTTTCAGGAATGCGGTATCATGAAGCGATGAATGAACTTCTTTTTAAACCATTAGGAATGAAAAATACGTTTGTGTTTGATTACGAAAAACACCATGATACGGTAAGTCAAACCTATAAATCAAATAGATTACGTTTGGCTTTTGACCATTTGGATTTGGTATATGGCGACAAAAATATTTACTCCACCGCACGTGATTTATTAAAATTCGACTTGGCTACGTATTCGGATAACTTTTTTAGCGAAAAACTAAAGAAAGAAATATTTAAAGGATACAGTTACGAATCGAAAGGAGAAAAAAATTACGGTTTAGGTATTCGTTTACGTGAATGGCCTGAGGCACCAACCTTAACGTATCATAACGGTTGGTGGCACGGCAATACCTCATCGTATATTACTCAAAAAACAGATACGGTTACGATTATTGCTTTGTCCAACAAAATGACATATAATACTTATAAAACTAAGAAGTTTATTGTCTTATTCAATCCTAAATACCCAATTAAATTAGATAATAGTGATGTTGGTGGCGCTAATGAATAATATTTACTGATTTACTGATTTACAAATTTAAATGCAATCGTAGCAATATCTGCATGCAAGCCGTCAGTTCTTTCGTAATGATTGAATCTGAAATCGATGTTTTTTAGTCCGAATTTCCAAATTTTCGCAGCGGTAAATATGTCGGTATACGTAAATCCAGCACCGTATTGCTTGGCGTTAAATGTAGATAAATCAAAATCTGAAGTATAGAATTTTTCCGTAGAAAGATGTTGTTCAAAAGGAGCAAAATATTTAGATTGCAACTGTGTATAATATCTATACATTGGAAAAATGGTAAATTTATCAGATACTTTAACTGGAATTTCAATGGAAGCAGTATGTGCTTGTATGTCCCAATCGTCAGAATAATAACGGTAATACGTTCTAAAAACAACAGTTTCGTTTAAATAATAATTTAATCGAGCCCCAATTGGTAATTTAAAACGCGTATTTGGTAAACGTTCAATGTCATCCGCCAAACGGTATACATCGCTATTTGAAGGGTTTTCGTAATTTGAAATACTAGCTGGGTTTCCAATATAATAATTGGGTTTATCTGCAAAATAGACTCTATGGTATGGTGTGGATAACATCCCATCTTGTTGTAACAGATCAAAAAACACTGAAACTTGAAACTTTTTTGTTAAAACTTGAGAAAAACCAACAGATGCCGAATACGAGTTTCTGGCAACAGCACTCCATTTTGCAAATGTATTTGGCAAATAACCCGAGGAAACAGCACCGCTTTGATTATATACCGTAACACCTGCAAAATAACCATTGCTTTGAAAACCAGGACCGTATTTTCCAAATTCACTTAATTCTGTTGGATAAATAGGACGCCATTGGTCTAAATAGGCATTGACTTTTAAAGATACTTCTGAATTTTTATCATTAAATAATTTAGAGATACCACCTCCAAAACCAATTGAAGTATAATCGTATTCATTTGAAAAAGCCACATCGGCATTCCAAATAAAATTTCTATCATCGCTACTATGACTGTAATTGGCATTTATGGCTGCCAATACATCACTCTGCGAAGCACCAGAAGAGGCTTGCCAAGGCGTACCTGTTGGACCTGTTGCCAATGCGACAGCTGCTACTCTATCGTCATCATCTCCTTCACCACCTCTGGAAGCACCTGAAGCGTTAAAAGGGTTGATATTACTTGACGAAGCGGATGTATAAGCAGAAATACCACTATCAATGGTTAACACATCATCGTCATTTAAAGGCATAGCGATTACTATGTTGGCTGTGGCATTGGTTAATTTTTCAGAACCAATGCCACCTCCAACAGAAGAATGTGTTCCATCTTGTTTGTAATAACTAGATAAAAAGTCAATTTCTGTAGTTTCCAAAACACGTTTTTTAAATACAATTGTTGTGTCTTTTTTTTGTTGCGCGTACGATAAAAACGAACATAAACTTAGGGCGAATACTATTTTTTTCATCTTTATATATTAATTACAACCACAACCACCACCAGATTTTCCACCATTGGCACCTGCGGCTGCTTCACGATACACTTGAAAAGACGTTTCGTAACGTTCTGAAGCACGAGCGGATAATTTCATGTCCACATCGTTGATTTTTTCTTTTTCGTACTCTTTAACCGAATTACACGATTGGAAAACCAAAAGTAAAACCGCTAATTTTAAAAACTTTTTCATATTTTTATTATTTACACACCTCCTATAACGGAATGTTTTATTCATATTTTTTGATATCAATTCCTTTAGATGTAAAAATTTTACCTTTATCATCCACAATAATGCACTCAATGCCTTTCAGTTGATTAATTAAATCCAATCCTACTTCTACTCCCATAACAAAAACGCCAGTTGCCAAAGCGTCTGCAATTTCTGTTTGTTTGGCAAATACTGAAACACTTACTACGCCTGTTGCTGGATATCCTGTACGAGGATCAATTATGTGCGAATAGCGAATGTTATTAAAAGTGACATATTTTTCATAACTTCCTGAAGTTTCTACAGCACTATCTATAAGTGGAAAAGTAGCAAAAACTTTATTTTTATTTACAGGATTTACCACACCAACCGTCCAAGGTTTACCATCTGTTTGACTACCCCATGTGTTTATATCGCCCGAAACATTTACAATTCCGGCAGTACAACCTTTGGCTTGAAGTACTTTTTTCACTTTATCGGCAATGTAGCCCTGACCAATACCGCCAAGTCCTAATTTCATACCGGCATCTTTAAGGAAAATCGTTTTGTTTTTGGCGTCTAAAATTATTTTTTCATAACCAATTCGTTCTACTGATTTTTTAATCGCTTCAGGTGAAGGCATTTCTTTCATCGACCCATCAAATTTCCAAATTTTATCCATTGACGCATACGAAATATCGAAAGCACCATCCGTTAATTTAGAAATTTTAATAGCGCGTTCCACCAATTCGAATACTTCGTTATTGACTTTAATAGGAACTATACCTGCATTCTGATTTACTTGTGAAATTTGTGTAGTCGAAATCCAATCTGAAATTAAATTTTCAATTCGTTTTACTTCATTTACAGCTAAATTGGTATAAAAATCCCCTTCAATGGTATCTTTGGCCACTACCGTAATTTCAAAAGGACTGCCCAATAAAAAATACTTTTTCTTATGTGTAATTTGAGAAAAAGCAGTTAAGGTTCCTAAAAACCAAAAAAGACAAAATTTCAATTTCATTATTTTATCATCGCATTTAAAAGTTGCACATATTCTGTAGGCGATACATTCTTATAGCCAGTAATTCCTATGACTTTACCAGTAGTATCTAATAAAACCACCAATGGAAAATTACCTTCTTTATTGTATTTTTCAGCTAATTTTTTATTGCTATCTGTAAGTTCTACCGAAAGTAAGTTTCCTTTTTTCTTTGGAAAATCGGCTTTTACTAAAACCCATTTTTGTGCCGCTTCTGCTTTAAAAACTTCTGTTTGAAAAATGGTTCTGTCTAATTTAATGCAAGGTGCACACCAATCTGATCCAGAGAAGACCAAAAGAATATTTTTATTTGAAGACGCTGCTTCCGTTTTGGCAGCCTCTAAAGATGTGGTCCAATTTTGAGAAAATGACAATGTAGCTGAAAATAAAAGTGCAAATAGAATTATTTTTTTCATGGCTTTTAAGAATTGTTTACTGTTTCTTTTATAACACAAATATACGAATTTTATTGCTTAATGGCTTTGTTAAAATATTATTTATTTGTTATATAATTACAAGATAAAAGGGTTCAGAAAATTAATACTTAAGAATAAAAGAAAATTTGCTAATTTTGCAAAAAAAAGAAACCATGATTTTACCTATATACGGATATGGCGAAGCTGTTTTAAGAAAAGTTTGCGAAGACATTACACCAGAATATCCAAACTTGACCGAAACACTAAGCAACATGTATGAAACCATGTACAACGCTTATGGTGTGGGTTTAGCTGCGCCTCAAGTAGGGTTGCCTATTCGCTTGTTTGTAATTGACACCACTCCTTTTGCAGATAGCGATGATATATCTAAAACAGAAGCAGAAGCATTAAAAGATTTTAAACAAACCTTTATTAATGCTAAAATTTTAAAAGAAGAAGGTGAAATATGGGGTTTCAATGAAGGCTGTTTAAGTATTCCCGATGTGCGTGAAGACGTTTTGCGTCATGAAACCATTACTATTGAATATTACGATGAAAACTTCGAGAAGAAAACAGAAGTTCACAACGGATTGATTGCCAGAGTAATACAGCATGAATACGACCATATTGAAGGCATTTTATTTACCGACCATCTTTCTATGCTAAAGAAAAAATTAGTAGGTAAAAAACTGCAAAACATTATGGAAGGCAAAGCCAGACCAGATTACAGAATGAAATTTGCCAACTTAAAAATCAAATAAAATAGCCGTAACAATTTTATGTTTTATTTTGGATTTTCAAATTGGAAATTCATATATTAAAATATATATTTGCTCACATTTAAATTATAACCCATGAGTTTTCAAAAAATATTAGCCATTTCTGGGAAACCAGGACTTTACGAATTAAAAGTACAAACCCGTTCTGGATTTGTCGCAGAAGCCTTATTAGATGGTAAAAAAATAACTGTCGGTTTAAGAAGTAATGTAAGTTTATTATCTGAAATTGCCGTGTTTACTTACAATGAAGAAGTAAAATTAATTGACATTTTCAAAGCCATTGCTACAAAAGAAAACGGAGAAGCAACCATTTCGCACAAAGAAATAGACGACAAATTAAAAAGCTATTTCCGTGAAATTTTACCAGAATATGACGAAGACCGAGTATACACATCGGATATTAAAAAAATATTCAATTGGTATAATATTTTACAACCTAAAGGCTATGTTACTTTAGATGCTTTAAATACCGAAGTAAAAGAAGAAACCCCTGAATAACCATTTTCAGTTAGAAATATACATTCATCCCATGCTTTAGTAGTATGGGATTTTTTTTTATCTTTGACGTAAGGAAAGGCAAAAGTAAAAAGTCTAAAAATCTAACCAGTCTATCAATCTAACAATCTAACCAGTCTAAAAATCTAACAAATCTAAATATGAACACCCGAGCACAACAACTACAAGCCTTTGAAAGATTACTGGATATTATGGACGATTTACGTGAAAAATGTCCGTGGGATAAAAAACAAACGTTAGAAAGCTTGCGTCATCTTACCATAGAGGAAACCTATGAATTGGGTGATGCCATTTTAGATAATGATTTACCTGAAATTAAAAAAGAACTCGGCGATTTGTTGCTACACATTGTGTTTTATGCAAAAATAGGTTCGGAAACAAATGATTTTGACATTGCCGATGTGGCCAATAGCATTTGCGATAAGTTAATAGACCGCCATCCGCATATTTATGGCGATGTGGTGGTGGAAAACGAAGAACAAGTAAAACAAAATTGGGAAAAGCTGAAATTAAAAGAAGGCAGAACCTCAGTTTTAGAAGGTGTTCCAAAAAGTTTACCTGCATTAGTAAAAGCCAGCAGAATTCAAGATAAAGTAAAAGCCGTAGGATTCGATTGGGAAGAAACCCATCAAGTTTGGGAAAAAGTACAAGAAGAAATTGCCGAATTACAAGTGGAAATAGCCGCGAATAATCAAGATAAAATGGAAGCCGAATTTGGCGATGTATTATTCTCTATGATCAATTACGCACGCTTTTTAAATATCAATCCAGAAGACGCCTTAGAACGCACCAACAAAAAATTCATCAAACGCTTTCAATACTTAGAAAGTAAAGCCACCGAATTAGGCAAATCACTTTCCGATATGACTTTGGCCGAAATGGATGTTTTTTGGGAGCAAGCAAAAAAGTCGAAAGTCTGAAAGTCTGAAAGTCGAAAGTCGAAAGTCGAAAGTCTAAAATGTCTAACAATCTAAGAAGTCTAAGAAAACTACTCCTAATAACAAGTATCCTATTCATTTCTTGTAGTGAAACGGATTGTGGTTGTGTGCCTCCTCCAGAGGAACCTATTTATTTTCCGCCAAATACAGGCACTTGGGAAACCAAAACACCAGAAAGCATGGGTTGGAACACGGCAAATATTGCAGCACTTAACACCTACTTAACCGAGAAAAACACCAAAAGTTTTATTGTTTTACATAACGGAAAAATAGTTTTAGAAAATTATTACAATGGCCATACCGATACGTCGATTTGGTATTGGGCAAGTGCGGGAAAAACATTAACCGCAACAGTTACAGGAATAGCGGCACAAGAAGGATTATTAAATATAAACAATAAAGTCTCCGACTATATAGGAACCGGCTGGACGAGTGCGCCATTAGCCAAAGAAAATCTTATTACTTGCAAAAATTTATTAAGCATGAATTCTGGTTTAAATGATGCCTTAGGCGATATTGTTACACCCAATAATTTACAATACGTAGCCGATGCAGGTACCCGATGGGCATATCATAATGTATATGTAAAATTACAAAATGTGGTAGCCACTGCGAGCAACCAAACATGGGACGCTTATTTTAATAACAAATTACGCAACCCAATTGGTATGACTGGCGCTTGGGTTACCGACCCAACGGCATTAAGTGTTTATTGGAGCAATAGCCGAAGCATGGCACGTTTTGGCTTGCTAGCTTTAGCCAATGGAAACTGGAATGGTACACAAATTATTAATTCAAATTATTTGAATGCTGCCACTACAACTTCTCAACCAATTAATTTAGCGTATGGCTATTTGTGGTGGCTAAATGGAAAAAGTAGCTTTCAACTTCCTCAAAGTCAATTGCAATTTAATGGTAGTATCATCACTACCGCTCCGGCAGATATGTATTGCGCATTGGGTAAAAACGATCAAAAAATATACGTGGTACCCAGTCGTAAATTAGTCATCATACGCATGGGAGATGCGGCAGATATTAGCAACCTGGCCTTATCTAATTTTGATGAAGTGCTTTGGCAAAAGATTAATGCGGTGGTGAATTAGATTGTTAGACGGATTAGATTGTTAGATATCTTAGATCTTCAGATTGATGTTAATGACGCGTTACTACCAAAAATAGAAAAGACTTATAGAATTTTAGGAAAATAGTGGCTTGAATGTAAAGAAGATGGCTTCGAAAACCTAAGCATCCATTATGTAAGCGAATTTTTTAACTAATTTTTAAGATTTTTTTATAATTATATGTTTTGGCTAATCCAGAATTTTTGCTTTATTTGTTACTATTAGTTATTTAGGCGTTAACCCTAAGCAACAATTTTTTAAAAAAATATAAAACTAAAATTTACAATATGAAAAATACGAAAAAAATCTTGTTTACCTTGCTTTTAGTAGCTGTTGTGGTAAGTAGCGTAGTTGTTGCCAACAACATTAGTAAAAAGGAACTTTCTAAAAAAACGATGCAAAAGCCACACACGGCAGCAAAAATGAAAGCGGCACGCAAAAAATGGGAAGCTAGCCCTGATGGTATTGAATACAAAAAATGGGAAAACTCCCTAGAAGGTAAAAAAGTGGACGCCAGTTATGAAAAAATAAAAAAGCACTTTAAAGTTTTTAGCGATATGGAAGCAGTGGTAACTTCTGTTACTTTTCAGCGAGAAAATGTACAATCAACTAGTCCAAAATGGCTTATCGTAGAAATTGAAGGCGAAACCTATATGATGCAATTTATTCCAAAAGAATTTGAGCAACTAAAAAGCTTAAAAGTAAACGACAAAATAATTGTAAGAAGTCGAAGCGCAGGATTTTCGAACAATCATCCATATTTGATATTATCCGGCGACTATATTGCGAAAGACAATAAAGTACTTTTTAAACGCGACTATAGTAAAAATAACCGTTGTTAAAACACATCGTTTGTCAACCAGAACTCGTTTCAGGTTCTTTCGAGATGCTGAAACAAGTTCAGCAAATGTGTATTCTAGATGAAAAACGTAAGGTACTTCTTGTTTATTTAGTCTAAAATTTGACTGGCGTGCGCTTTTGTTTTCACATCAGATATGATATTGGTAATGGTACCATGCTCGTCAATTACAAACGTGGTTCTATGAATACCATCATACTCTTTTCCCATGAATTTTTTTGGTCCCCAAACGCCAAATGCTTCAATCACAGATTTGTTTTCATCAGCTAATAAGTCAAACGGAAAACTATATTTTTCTTCAAATTTCTTTTGAGCTTTGGCACTATCGGCACTAACGCCTATCAATTCGTAATTATTGGTTTGAAAGCGTTCGTAATTGTCTCGTAAATCACAAGCTTCAGCTGTACAACCCGGCGTATTCGCTTTCGGATAAAAGAATACTACTAGTTTTTTTCCTTTATATGCGGCTAAGGTATGCTCCTTTCCGTTTTGATCTTTTCCTGAGAAATTGGGCGATTTATCACCTACTTTTAAATGTGTCATATTTTTGGGTTTAGGGTGTTGGTTTACAGGTTCAGAATTTAGGAAATTAGTTATATGTTATTGATTTTTGATATTGTTATTGACATTGATTAACTTTACGACATCAAATATACAAAAATGACTAAAAAAGAACGTGCAACATTTGTTATAAATACGTTAAACGATTTTTATCC
>NZ_JBIPMS010000041.1:0-12861 GCF_044368995.1 Flavobacterium sp.
CTTCAGGTGTGTAACTAACATTATGATGGTCTTCGTATTTTCCTTTAATATTATTTAAAATCAGGATGGTTTCATCTATAGTAGTGGGTTCTACAATTACTTTTTGAAAACGTCTTTCTAAAGCGCCGTCTTTTTCAATATATTGACGGTATTCGTCTAAAGTGGTAGCACCAACACACTGAATTTCTCCTCTAGCTAAAGCAGGTTTGAACATGTTACTAGCATCAAGTGAACCTGTTGCACCTCCAGCTCCAACGATGGTGTGAATTTCATCTATAAATAAAATAATATCGTCGTTTTTTTCTAATTCATTCATTACGGCCTTCATGCGTTCTTCAAACTGGCCACGGTATTTTGTTCCGGCAACTAACGAAGCCAAATCTAAGGTTACCACTCGTTTGTTAAATAAAATACGCGATACTTTTTTCTTCACAATCATTATCGCTAAACCTTCGGCAATTGCAGATTTTCCAACTCCGGGTTCTCCAATTAAAAGCGGGTTGTTTTTCTTTCTCCGGCTTAAAATTTGCGAAACGCGTTCAATTTCTTTTTCTCGTCCAACAACGGGATCTAATTTTCCTTCTTCAGCCATCTCAGTTAAGTCTCTACCGAAATTATCTAAAACAGGTGTTTTTGATTTTTTTGTGGTTTTATTCCCACTATTACTTATTGGATTTGGTATGTCTTCTTTATAATTGTCTTCTCCAGAATCAAAATTTTCGGCTCTTGGTGTATTTTTAAAAATATCATCATTTTCGTTTGAATTCAGGCTCATGTATATATCTTTTACATTGTCATAATTAATTTTCAACTTGTTTAATAACTTAGTTGTTGGATCGTTTTCATTTTTTAACATACACAATAGTAATAAAGCAGTACTAATTGAGGTAGTATTGAAAACTTTTGCTTCTAAAAACGTATATTTTAATGCTCTTTCTGCTTGACGCGTTAAGTGTAAGTTTTTTTTATCGTTGTTAGAAATCCCATTTGGGTTTGCGGGACTTAAAATTTCTACCTTTTTTCTAAGTAAGTCAAAGTTAATATTCAAAAAGTTTAAAATATCAATAGCACTACCATTTCCATCTCTTATTATGCCCAAAATTAGGTGCTCAGTACCAATAAAATCATGGCCTAAACGCAATGCTTCTTCTTTGCTGAACTGAATTACATCTTTAACTCTTGGTGAAAAATTATCTTCCATAAAATCTTTAAACTGTTTTTAAAACCTGAGTATAATACTACAAATTTCACATGATACAATGCGTACTGCTAATTGACAAAAAAAAAACGAGAAATAAAAGAAAATTACCTATTTATTTATTAAATTTTTTCCCAATTATTGTTGATAAGTATTTTGATTTTATTGGAAATTGTTCTTTTAAAAAAGGTAAAAAATCGTATATTGGCACGTTAAAAAAAATGAGTAAAAATTAAATAAATACCTATGACTGACGGAGAAAAGTTAATACCTATTAATATTGAAGATGAAATGAAGTCAGCCTACATCGATTATTCGATGTCGGTTATTGTATCAAGAGCATTACCAGATGTAAGAGACGGTTTAAAACCAGTTCACAGAAGAGTATTATTTGGTATGTATGAATTAGGAGTTTTTTCTAATAGAGCCCATAAAAAATCCGCGAGAATTGTTGGAGAAGTTTTGGGTAAATACCACCCACACGGTGATACTTCAGTATATGACGCAATGGTTCGTATGGCGCAAGAATGGAGTTTACGTTATTTGATGGTAGATGGGCAAGGTAACTTTGGTTCGGTTGATGGAGATAGTCCTGCAGCAATGCGTTATACCGAAGCCAGAATGCGAAAAATATCTGAAGAAATGTTAGCAGATATTGACAAAGAAACCGTTGATTTCCAATTGAATTTTGATGATACTTTAGAAGAACCTAAAGTATTGCCTACAAAAGTTCCTACTTTGTTAATAAATGGTGCTTCAGGAATTGCAGTAGGTATGGCTACGAATATGGCACCACACAATTTATCAGAAGTAATTGATGGTACTTTAGCTTACATCGATAATAACGAAATTGAAATAGACGAATTAATCAAATATATAAAAGCACCTGATTTTCCTACCGGAGGTACTATTTATGGTTACGAAGGAGTAAAAGAAGCGTTTAAAACAGGTAGAGGTCGTATTGTTATTCGAGCGAAAACTATGTTTGAAGAAGTAAATGGTAAGGAATCGATTATAGTAACTGAAATTCCGTACCAAGTTAACAAAGCCGATATGATTAAGAAAACGGCTGATTTGGTTAACGATAAAAAAATTGAAGGAATTTCTACCATACGTGATGAATCGGATAGAACAGGAATGCGTATTGTATACGAATTAAGACGTGATGCTGTTCCAAACGTAGTATTAAATACGCTTTATAAATTCACGCAATTGCAATCGTCATTTAGTGTAAATAATATCGCATTGGTTAAAGGAAGACCACAAATGTTAAATCTAAAAGATTTGATTCATTATTTCGTGGAACACCGTCATGAAGTTGTAGTAAGACGTGCACAATATGATTTAAGAAAAGCAGAAGAAAGAGCGCATATTTTAGAAGGTTTAATTATTGCATCAGATAATATTGATGAGGTAATTAAAATTATTAGAGGTTCAAAAGATGGAGAAGAAGCAAGAGCTAGATTAATTGAACGGTTTAATTTATCGGAATTACAATCTCGAGCAATTGTTGAAATGAGACTACGTCAATTGACTGGTTTAGAGCAAGATAAGTTAAGAGGAGAATACGATGAAATCATGAAATTAATTACTAGCTTGAAAGAATTATTAGCTAGTAAAGAATTAAGAATGCAAGTCATTAAAGATGAGTTAGCTGAAATCAAAGAAAAATACGGAGATGCGCGTCGTTCATTAATTGAATATTCTGGAGGTGATGTAAGTATTGAAGATTTAATTGCGGATGAAAATGTGGTAGTTACTATTTCTCACGCAGGTTACATCAAACGTACTTCATTATCAGAATACAAAACTCAAAATAGAGGAGGAGTAGGTCAAAAATCTGCAGGAACTAGAGATCAAGATTTCTTAGAGCATTTATTTGTAGCTACAAATCACCAATATTTATTATTCTTTACTCAAAAAGGAAAATGTTTCTGGATGCGTGTTTACGAAATTCCTGAAGGAACTAAAGCAAGCAAAGGAAGAGCCATTCAGAATATTATAAATATTGAACCAGACGATAAAGTCGCCGCCTATATTTGTACACAAGACTTAAAAGACCAAGACTATATTAAGAGTCATAATTTAATTATGGTAACCAAAAAAGGTCAAGTGAAGAAAACGTCTTTAGAGAAGTATTCAAAACCACGTGTCAACGGTGTTGCTGCAATTACTATTAAAGAAGGCGATGAATTATTAGGTGCTAAATTAACAAATGGTGAAAGTCAAGTCTTAATTGCTGGAAAATCTGGTAAAATGGTTCGTTTTGAAGAAGCTAAAACCCGTCCAATGGGTAGAACGGCATCTGGAGTTAGAGGGATCACTTTAAAAGATGAAGCTGACGAAGTAATTGGAATCGTAACGGTTAACAAAGACGATATCAATGACACCCAAATTTTAGTTGTAACTGAAAATGGATACGGAAAACGTACCAAATTAGTTGATGACGACGGTGAAGATGTGTACAGAATTACAAATCGTGGTGGTAAAGGTGTAAAAACTTTAAATATTACTGAAAAAACAGGTTCATTAATTGCTATTAATAACGTAACGGATGATGATGATTTAATGATTATCAATAAATCAGGTTTAACCATTCGTATGATGGTTTCCGACCTTCGTGTAATGGGAAGAGCTACTCAAGGTGTACGATTAATCAATATCAAAGGAAACGATTCTATCGCAGCTGTAACTAAAGTGTTACGTGAAGATGAAGAAGTAATTGAATTAGATGAAGATGGAAATCCGATAGAGGTTTTAGAAACTGAAATTTCAGAAGAAGAAACAATAGAAAATAATGATACAGAGGTTGAACCAGACAACAACGAAGAATTGGAATAATTTTTAAGCCCAATTCGTTGGGCTTTTTTTTAAACTAAAAAAGTAACGAAATGAAAAAAATTGTATTAGGAGTTTTATTAGTAGTAGCAACAGCTACATATGCTCAAAAAGACGAATTAAAAACATTAAAAAAACTGTATGATAAAGAGCAATTGTCTGCTGATGATTTTTCTAAATACAAAGAAACCGTTTTAAAATTAGAAGCCGTTGCAACTACTGATGATGATAAAGTTGCAGCAGGTTTTTACAAAGCCATGCAACCTCTTGCAGAAATGTCAACTATGGGTGCACAACCTAATCCAATGATGATTCAGAAAATATTCACACCTGAGGCATTTACAAGTATGGTTAACGGAATGCGATCCACTTTAGATTATGAAACAAAAACAGGAAAAAAAGTTTTTTCAGCGGATATTAATGAGACCATAACTTCTTTTAAACCAATTTTTACACAAATGGCATTTATTTTTAATGGTTCAAAAAAATATAAAGAGGCATCAAGAGTTTTTTATAATATATTTCAACTTGATCCTACCGTTGTATCTAATTTAGAAAACGCAGCCATAACAGCTATGCAAGGCGAGGATTATATAAATGCAGAAAAATATTACAGAGAAATTAAAGCAGTAGGTTTTAAAGGTACTGGATTACAGAAATTTTCTACAAAACCTGAAGAAGTTGCTAAAAACATATTTGCTTTGTCTTTTTTTAATAAAAATGATGAACAAGCAAAAATTGATTTTATGGAAGCAATAAAATTAAATCCTGATGATACTCAAATTCAAATTGATCATGCCGCAATTTATTACAGAAATAATGATATCGTAACGTATCAAAAATTAATTGAAGGTATTTTAGAAAAAGATCCAAACAATGCGCAATTACAATATAATGTTGGCTTTCTATTATTAAATGATGATCCTAAAATTGTAGAAGAAATTAATACTAATTTGAAAAACATAAAAAAATATGACGAATTAAACGCTAAAAGAAAAGCTATGTTTTTAAAAGCAATACCTTATTTTGAGCGTGCCCATCAATTAGATGTTGCAAATGAAGACACAAAAAAAACTTTAAGGTTGTGTTATGAAACTATGGGCATGAAAGACAAAGCAGCTGCTGTTAAATAAAAAAATCCCCAATGAAAATTGGGGATTTTTTTATTCTTTAAAAACCATATCAATACACATTACTGCAGCAATTAACAAAGGGCGTAGTTTGCTTTCTTCCACTACATCTGTAATATTTATTACATAGTTATCGGCACTAGTAAAAAATTCTTTTCCTAAACCCGCCCATTTTTTCGACACATTTGCCAATTCTTTATTGTCTTGGTTGAATTTAAAATCCCAACCCGTCCATTTGCCTTGCAAAGTACATAAATGTTTGTCTTGGGGATCATGTATTTCAAATCTGCCGCCAAAAGAAAAGAATTTCTGTTTAAAAACACCAATTTTTCTTTCACTACCATCAAAAACATCAATATCAGAACGAAAAATAGTTACGCCTCTTTTAATTTGAATGGTTAATTCGCCAGAAGCAGTTCTAATTTCTATATCAAATGGTGTCATTCTTTTGTAATCTGTAAAACGAAATAGTTTTGTAAAAAAACCTAAATTTGGCTCTCTACAAGTTAATACTAGTTCATTATTTTCAGGATTATAAATATCAAAATTATTGGATGCTTTAAACATACCAATTAGTTCTTTTACAAGAAAAATATTTTGGTTAAAAATTGGATTCATATTTATATTATTAGTGATAATTTATAAATTTTTGATTCTAAAATTCGGTATCATTGTCTTCGCAAAATGAAAAGTTAGATTTCGTAACATAATAATTCAGGTGCGGTAACAATATATTTATATGTTCGAATTCAGCTGATAAATAATTTTACGTTTATTCAAAACTTTCAATTAACAACAAATTCCCCTTTTCGTGAGTGATAGTTATTATGCCATCTTCGGTTACATGGTTGCTGCTTCCAGTTCGGAATCCTAATTCTAAATCTTCATTTTGTAATTCGTAAAATAAATTTTCAGTACTTATTTTTTCTACTTTACCCAAAGGGATCAATGAAATTATAGCATTTTTTGGATACCATTTTTTAAATGAGTTTGGCAACAAAAAAACCTTTGAATAGTCATCAAATAAAACAACTTTTAATTCATTTCGGTACGATGCTAAAGTAGAAAAATTGTTTAAAGTATGGTCAGCTCGTTTGCCAGTTGCCCAGATTACATTTACTGCTTTATGGCCTTTTTGAATTAAAAAATCGAAAGCTTTTTCCAAATCAGTTTTGTTTTGATCTGGTGCGTGAATAATTTCAATTGGATAATGGTTTTCTTTATAAAATTGCGCATCAAAATTTCTATCAAAATCACCTAATAAAACGTCTACTTTTATGCCTAAATCAAACACGCGTTCAATAGCTGCGTCTAAAACAATTACTAGTGGCGACCATTCTAAAAGTTGTCCTAAAAGTTCATTGTTACAAGCTAAACCATTCGCAATAATTAAAGCGGGTTCTTGGTCGTCGCGAACAATATGATGTGAAGACATATTTTTAGTTTAATAGTTCTGAATTTAATTGTTTAAAAGTATACATTTAGGTTTAAAAATTAAAATAAATTATTGCACTATATAATTTTTTACGTCTACTTCTGATAATCTAAAATAACCTAGTGGATAGTTTTTATTGTTGGTTTGATTGATAATATTACCTTTTACAGTAGCTGGTGGTGTGCTAAAAGGACCATTACTTAATCCGCCAGAAATACTTATCAAAATATTCATAAAATTGAAGTACCGTTCAGAAATGCCATGCAATGTAAATTTGATATTTTGAGCAGGTGCTAAATTTTCGTCAATTAATAATGAGAACATTTGGTTTCCATTTTCAAATTCGTCATTAAAAGCGCCTAAAAGCGGAAAAGGTCTAAAGGGAACTTTGTATTCTTCTAAATAGAAATTAGATTCTGCTCCGTTATCTTGAAAATTAAATTTTAATTCAATGTCATTTCCTGTAATCCCGTTTAAATCTTGTTGTATTGAAGTGATTGCAGGAACTGGATATAATTTGTCTGTAGCAAGATACGTTTGTCCATTATGTGTTACCGTTAGGGTATATACTCCATTTAATACGGGATTAAAATTTGTGCATTTATAAATACCAGTTGCGCCATCTTCTAAGAAATTAAAAACGGTGTTATTTGAATCTGTTATTCTTACAATTGCGCCATTTGCAACTGGTACGGTATTGTTGAAATAGTCAGCAGTTGTAGTTATTTTGATAGATTGTTGATTACCAGGTGTGCCTTTTTCCCATTTAATAGATGCATCAATAACCAATTTTGGTTGACTATTATTTAAATCTACATCTACAACTTCTTCGCAACCAAATAAAGACAAACCAATTGCTAAAATGAAATATTTTATACTTTTTTTCATGATTTTAAAATTTAAAATTATAAGTAACACTTGGGACTATTCCAAAAATAGAAAGCTTTACGGCTTCATTCAATCCGCTATCTTGATTCTGCCTGAAATTTATGGAGGCAGCATTTTTTCTACCATATAAATTATAAATAGAGAAAACCCATTCACCTTTCCAATTTCGATCTTTGTTTTTAGTTGGATTTAAAGTAGCTGAAATATCTACACGATGATAAGCGGGTAAATTGTCTTGATTTCTATTTCCATATACGGGAACATTGATGCCTTGGTATTGGTACTGTGCCGTTGGAAAAGTAACTGGTTGCCCTGTTTGATAAGTGAAAATACTACCAAAACTCCATTTTTCATTTAATTTATACATTGAAGTAACGTAAATGTTGTGCGTTTTATCCCAACCTGTTTTGTACCAATTTCCATTATTAATTCCTGATTCTTTAGGGGTTCTACCAGCAGTTTGTTGCTCCGATCGCGAAAGCGTGTAAGAGATCCAACCTGAAAGTTTTCCCACGTTTTTCTTTGCCATAATTTCTAATCCATAAGCACGGGTTTTTCCAGCAAGCAATACTTGTTCAATTGCTTCGTTAGCAATTAAGTCGGCGCCATCTATATAATCTAATCTGTTTTTTACTGTTTTATAAAACGATTCTACTTCTAAAGTGTAGTCGCCATTTTTTAAATTTTTAAAATATCCAACAGCAAACTGATCTAAAATTTGAGGTTTTAAGAAATTATCACTCGGTGTCCAAATGTCTAATGGTGTTGGCGATTGGGTGTTTGAAATTAAATGTAAATACTGACTCATCCTGTTATAACTCGCTTTAACAGATTGCTTATCGTTAATCGTGTATGCTAAAGCAATCCGCGGTTCTAAATTATCAAAACTGGCAATAGTTTCGTTTTTGCCATAATATTTTGTGTCAATCGGTGTAGCTTTTTCATAAATATCCAAATCTGCATCATAAGTTACCGGTAGATTGTTTGCGTAAATGTTTATGTTTTGTTCTCCTAATCGATAAAACATACTATATCTTAATCCGTAATTAACAGAAAGTTTATCCGTTAATTTTTGCTCTGCATCGATATAAAAAGCGGGTTCAAAAGCATGTTTTTTAGCAAGCTGTTTTTCATTTATACTTGAATTTGCGTCTATTGGCTCAATTTTTCCTGGATTAAAATCGTAATAAATGGCATTAGCACCATAAAATAATTTAAAACTATCCGAAATATAATGTTTAAAGTCGTATTTGAAGTTGTAATTTTTAATACCGCTTTCCCAATTGAAACCTATAAAATCTAGCGTTAAACCGTAGTAATAATCACTGTAAATAAAAGAAGCATTTGAGAACAATTTATCGTTAAATAAATGATTCCAACGTACATTTAAAACAGAATTTCCATAGGTATTTATAAATTGTTCGTTTATGCTAAATAAATCTCTTCCAAAATAACCTGATAAAAATAAGTTGTTATTTTCGTTTAGTTTGTAGTTTATTTTGGTGTTTAAATCATAAAAATAGGCCGAATTATTATTATCAGCTAATTTTAAAAACAAATGTGCATAACTACTTCTTCCTGCCACTAAGAAAGATCCTTTGTCTTTTACAATTGGTCCTTCAGCTAATATTCTACTTGAAATTAAACCAATACCACCATTCATGCCAAATTTTTTACTATTCCCTTCTTTCTGATAAATATCTAAAACAGAAGCCACTCTACCACCAAATCTTGCAGGAATTCCACCTTTATATAGTTTTAAATCCTTAATGGCATCGGCATTAAAAACAGAGAAAAATCCAAATAAATGGGAAGAATTATATATAGTAGCTTCATCTAATAATATCAAGTTTTGGTCAGCTGCACCACCGCGGACGTTAAATCCGGATTGTCCTTCACCTGCATTTGTAACGCCTGGTAAAGTTAAAATCGATTTTATTACATCCACTTCTCCTAAAATGGCTGGCATTGATTTAATTTGAGATATACTTAACTTATTGACACTCATTTCGGGTTTGTCAATTTGTAGTTTTTTTGAGTTTCCAGCCACTATAACTTGTTCAATTTCATTTGATTTTTCTGTTAAAAATAAATCTTTTTTGGTATTTGAATCCAATGTTATTGTTTCTGAAAATTCTGAAAAACTTAAAGAATTGATTACAATTTTATAGTCGCCTTTAGGTAAAGAAATGGAATAAAACCCGTATTCATTGGTTAAAGATGTTCTTGTGGTTGTATCATTTTGAAAAGAAATTGTAACACCAATTAAAGTTTCATTAGATTTTTGATCTTTTACTATACCGCTTAACGTTACTTTATCTTGCGAAAAGGCAGATGCAAAGAGTAAAAAAAACAGGAGTGTTAAAAAGTTATTTTTTGTCATTTTATTTATTTTGAAGTTTGACGCAAATTTCGTAAAAATATTACAAAACATCTGTTAATTAGTCGTTAATAAAAAGGCGATATAAAGAAATTATATCGCCTTTAATTAGTTTGAAAACAAAAATTACGCTTTATTTATTATGGCATTTAATGTGGCACTTGGTCGCATAGCAGCGTTTAACAAACTTTCATTTGGTTGATAATAGCCACCAATTTCTTGTTTTTTACCTTGTGCTTCAATTAATTCTCTATCAATTTTTGCTTCGTTTGCTGTTAATGCTGCAGCAATAGGAATGAAGTATATTTTCAATTCATCGTTTTTATCTTGTGCAGCTAATGCCTGTGCCCAATATAGAGCAATATAAAAATGCGAACCTCTATTGTCTAATTGTCCAATTTTACGAGCTGGAGATTTGTCATTGGCTAAGAATTTTTCTGTAGCTTGGTCTAAAGTTTCAGATAAAACTAATGCTTTTTCATTGTGTAAAGTTTGACCTAAATGTTCTAAAGAAACACCTAAAGCTAAAATTTCACCTAATGAGTCCCAACGTAAGTAGCCTTCTTCAATAAATTGCTCCACGTGTTTTGGAGCGGAACCACCTGCGCCGGTTTCAAACAAGCCGCCGCCATTCATTAATGGAACTATAGAAAGCATTTTGGCTGAAGTTCCTAATTCTAAAATAGGAAACAAATCGGTTAAATAATCGCGTAATACGTTTCCAGAAACTGAAATGGTATCTTTTCCATCTCTAATTCTTTTTAATGTTTCCGACATAGCATCTTTTACATCTAAAATACGAATATCTAAACCTGTAGTATCGTAATTTTTTAAATATTTTTCTACTTTTTTGATAATTTCTCTATCGTGAGCTCTATTATTATCTAACCAAAATAAAGCTGGAGTATCAGATAAACGGGCTCTATTAACCGCTAATTTTACCCAATCTTGAATTGGTGCATCTTTGGTTTGACACATTCTGAAAATATCGCCAGCTGCTACTTTTTGAGAAAGTAATGTTGCTCCGTTTTCATTCTCTACTTTTACAATTCCAGGTGTAGATAATTGGAACGTTTTGTCGTGCGAACCATATTCTTCTGCTTTTTGAGCCATTAATCCCACATTTGGCACAGAACCCATTGTTCTAGGGTCTAAAGCTCCATATTTTTTCATATCTTCAATAACTGCAGTATAAAAACCAGCGTACGAACGATCTGGAATCATGGTAATGGTATCTTCTTCATTCCCGTTAATATTCCACATTTTTCCGCCATTTCTAGCTAAAGCTGCCATAGAAGCATCTACAATAATATCAGATGAAACATGAAAATTTGTAATTCCCTTTTCAGAATTTACCATCGCTACTTTTGGTCCGTTTACTAAAGCTGCGGCAAGGTCCTGTTTAATGGCTTCTTCTTCAGAAATTCCAGCAATTTTATTATATAAATCTTGCAAACCATTATTCGGATGAATGTCTAATGATTTGAATAAGTCAGAATATTTTGTGTAAACAGCTTCAAAATAGGTTTCAACAATAGCTCCGAAAATAATTGGATCAGAAATTTTCATCATTGTAGCTTTCAAATGAGCAGAAAGCATCACATTTTTTTCTTTTGCGTAAGCAATTGTTTTCTTTGTATATTCTTTTAAAGCTTTTAATTGCATTATTGAACTATCAATAATTTCTCCAGCTTTTAAATTTGAAAAATCTTTTAATACAGTTGTAGTACCATCATTTCCTTCAAATACAATTCTGAATTTCGAATCGTTTTCTACGGTAGTAGAAGTTTCTGTTCCATAAAAATCGCCTTCATTCATGTGTGCAACTTCTGTTTTAGAATCGGCATGCCAAATACCCATCGAATGTGGATTATGTTTGGCATAATTTTTTACAGCTTTTGGTGCGCGTCTGTCCGAATTTCCTTCTCGTAAAATAGGATTTACTGCTGAACCAAGAACTTTAGAGTATTTTGCTTTTATTTCTTTTTCAGTATCATTTTGTGGATCTTCTGGGAAATTTGGAATAGCAAAACCATGCGCTTGTAATTCTGAAATGGCTTCTTTTAATTGAGGAATGGAAGCAGACACATTAGGTAATTTTATGATATTTGCTTCTGGTGTGGTTGCTAATTGTCCTAATTCGGCTAAATTATCGGCTACTTTTTGATTGTCATTTAAATATTCTGGGAAGTTAGATAAAATTCTTCCGACTACTGAAATATCTCTAGTTTCTATTTCAATATTTGCCGTTTTTGTAAACGCTTTAATTATGGGTAAAAACGAGTAAGTAGCCAACATGGGCGCTTCATCCGTTATGGTATAAAAAATTTTTGACATGATTTATATAGTTTTTTATTTCTAAATTAAGGTTTGCAAATATAAGAAATATAGATTTATTTTAATTCGTAAGCAACAAAAAATAACAAAATTTCGAATTTGATAAATATAGCTTAAAAATTGCAGATTTTGTAATTTTTGCTACAAAAAACAAGGATAAAAAAAATCCCGATACAATCGGGATTTTTTTATGTGTACAAATAAAAAGATTAACCTCTTCTTTCTTTGATTTTTGCTTTTTTACCAGTAAGTTCTCTGAAGTAGTAAATTCTAGCTCTACGAACTTTACCTTTTTGGTTCATTTCAATTTTTTGTAAAGCTGGCATATTAACTGGGAAGATACGCTCTACACCAATTGCTCCAGACATTTTACGGATTGTAAATGTTTCAGTAGAAGAAGATCCTCTTTTTTGAATTACAACACCTTTGAAAAACTGAGTTCTTGTTTTTTCACCCTCTTTAATTTCGTAGTACACAGTAATAGTGTCTCCAGCGCTAAAGTCAGGAAAGTCTTTTTTCGATACCAATTCGTTTTGAACGAAATCAAGTAAATTTGACATAATAGTTTAATATAAATCATTTAATCTAAGCAACATCCACGTCTTTCGCCAGAGGTTGATTAAAGTGGATGCAAAAGTAATACTATTTTTCAATT
>NZ_JBIPMS010000042.1:0-12751 GCF_044368995.1 Flavobacterium sp.
GGTTGTGTTTTAGACCATTTGGACCATTCCCCTTTCGCATTCTTTTGAGATACAGCATAATTAACTGTTTTGAATTGGTAAGTTTGAGAAAATCCCAATGGTGCAAACAAACCTAAAAACAATAAAATAACTATTTTTTTCATTTTTTATTATATTAAAATTGAATATCGTTTACACTAATTTTTGCAGAATTAAACTCAGAAATAACATTAGAAATTATGGCATGAACAGGAAGGATATCATGAATTAGTCCTGCGATTTGTCCTATTTCTAATTCACCTTCAACTAAATCGCCTTCAAACATGCCACGTTTGGCCCTTGCTCTGCCTAACAAGGTTTTTAAATCTTCTACCGAAGCACAATTAGCATAAGCTTCTTGAATATCATTAAAAAATTTATTTTTTATTAATCTAACTGGCGCTAACTCTTTTAAGGTTACTAAAGTTCCGCCTTCTTGTGTTTCTAAAATGGTTTTTTTAAAGTCAATATGCGCGCTGGATTCGATTGAAGCAGCAAAACGACTTCCCATTTGGACGCCATCTGCACCCAAAACCATAGCGGCTAACATGCCTTTACCAGTTGCAATTCCACCAGCTGCAATTAATGGAATTGAAATATTATCTTTCACCATAGGAATTAAAGTAAGCGTTGTCGTTTCTTCTCTACCGTTATGTCCTCCAGCTTCAAAACCTTCAGCAACAACAGCATCAACACCAGCTTCTTGGGCTTTTAAAGCGAATTTTGAACTACTGACTACGTGAACAACTATAATTCCTTTTTCCTTTAAAAAAGAAGTCCATGTTTTGGGATTTCCTGCAGAAGTGAAGACAATTTTTACACCTTCTTCTACAATAATTTGCATGATTTCCTCAATATTTGGATATAGCATTGGTACATTTACTCCAAATGGATTTGAGGTAGCTTTTTTACATTTTTGAATGTGTTCACGCAAAACTTCTGGATACATAGAGCCCGCACCAATTAGTCCTAATCCTCCAGCGTTACTGACAGCACTGGCTAATTTATAACCGCTATTCCAAATCATTCCTCCTTGAATAATTGGATATTCTATTCCAAATAATTGTGTGATTTTATTCATTTATTTGTACTACTTATTTCTTAATTATTTTACCTCCATGTTCTTTAGTGGATAAGTACCTGTAATAGTAAATACCTTTTGGTAAATTTTCTAAATCAATAAAGGCGTTATAAGCACCTTCAAATTCTTTTTCAGCTACTTTTTGCCCCAAATTGTTAATGATTTCAATTGTTCCTTTTTCAGAAGCATTTTCAAGATGCAAAAACATAAGATCTTGTGTTGGATTTGGATAGACAGTAAAATATTTTGGGTCTTCCATAGCAATTATTTCCATATTTAAAGCTGTAGTTAAAGCCAATTGAAAATCTGGAATTCCATACCCTTTTTGAATGGTTGGGTTGTTATAATTGTCTGATGATTGCTTAATAAATTGAACCACTTGTTGGGCAGTTAAATTGGGTACCGCTGACCAAAATGAAGCTACCATTCCTGCAATAACTGGACTAGAAAATGAAGTGCCGCTTGAATTATATATAGTCCCTGATGGCGAACAAACTGTTGTACCTAAACCTTTGGCACAAACATCTGGTTTAACGCGTCCATCGTAAGAAGGGCCAATGGAACTAAAGGTAGCGTATTGTTCTATACTATTTACAGCACCAATAGTTAATGCGCCAATAGCATCTGCTGGCGAACCAATATGAGGGTCAGATGTGGCACCTGAGTTACCAGCACTAATTACTACTACAATTCCTTTATTGAAAGCCATATTAGCGCCTCTAGATGCAAATGTTTTATTTCCAATCATATCATCATACTGATGAGAATAATTTGGATTGTCGTATCCAAAATATCCTAAAGACGAATTAATTACATCTGCACCATAATAATCAGCTAATTCAGCACCTTCCACCCAATACGATTCTTCTACAGGGTTTTCGGAATTAATATCTTCTGTAATAAATAAATAATATTTTGCATTTGGAGCTGAACCTACTAATTGTCCTTCCGCAAAAGCACCCATAGTAGATAAAACATTCGAACCGTGATTGTGTCTGAAAAAATAATTAGTATTTTGATCAGGAAAATTATATCCACCTAATATTTGATTGTTTGTAATTAAATTTTGAAAGGGAATTGCTGTATCTACACCTAAAAAACCAGAATCTAAAACGGCAATAACTTTACCTTGACCAGTATAATTTTGTTGGTGCAATAAATGTCCATTAAGCATTTCAATTTGATTTTGGGAACCGCCATAATTATAAATTACTTGCGTTTCAAATTGTTTGTTTACTAAAGAAATTTTATTGTTTTGAGCAACTCTTCCACCAGGATTTAAGGAATGATTGGCAAAAGTGACATGATTTACAAAACTGAGATTGGTCAAAGCTTGAATATTGATTTGTGTACCTCGAATATGCAACGCATTCATCCATCTTGATTTTGCCATAACTGTAATACCAGTTGATGCAGCAATTTGTGTAATATAACTTTGCTCCACAGGAACATCCGTAACATCTAAAGAAATATTTTGAGCAATTCTTCTATCCAACGCACGTTGTGTTAACATAGTTAGTGGATTAGCTAAAAAAGTTGCTGCACTTGGCTTATTATTAAAATACACCCAGGCATCTTCAATTTGAGCAAAACTCAAGTTGATAATTCCTAAAAATAATAAAAGATATATTTTTTTCATATTAAAAATTAGTATTCAAATATAGCAAATTTATTTTATGAAATTACTCCACTACCTTGCAATTCATCATCCATATACCAAGCTACAAATTGTCCTTCAGTAATAGCAGATTGCGGTTTTTCAAACTCAACATACATCCCGCTTTCAAATTGATGTAAAATTGCTTTTTGCAACGGCTGACGATATCTAATTCGTGCCATTACATTTTTAGTTTCTCCTATATTCAATTTTAAATCTTGACGAATCCAATGCACTTCGTTGGCTTTTATGAATAAAGCGTTTTTAAATAAACCAGGATGATTGGCGCCTTCTCCAACATAAATAATATTATTTACAACATCCGTTTGAATGACAAATAAGCCTTCTTTTGTACCACCAACATTTAAACCCCGACGTTGCCCATTTGTAAAATAATGAGCGCCTTGGTGCTTTCCTTTTACGATTCCATTTGCACTAGAATAATCTTTATTTTTAGCATAAAAAGCTAATGATGCTTCAGTGTTTTCAAAATTTGGAATAGCGGTTGCATAAATGTCATTAGAAGCTGTAATTTCAATAATTTCGCCTTCTTTGGGTTGTAATTTTTGTTGTAAAAATTCTGGTAAACGCACTTTTCCAATAAAACATAAGCCTTGAGAATCTTTTTTCTCAGCCGTAACCAATTCCATTTTAGTGGCGATTTCTCTAACTTCTGGTTTGGTTAACTCACCAATTGGAAATAATGCTTTTACTAATTGTTCTTGCGATAATTGACATAAAAAATACGATTGATCTTTGTTGTCATCTTTTCCAACTAACAATTGATGCACTTGTTTTCCGTCAACTACAATGGTTTTTTTTCTACAATAATGTCCAGTTGCAACATAATCTGCTCCTAAAGAAACAGCAATTTTCATAAAAACGTCAAACTTAATTTCTCTGTTACACAATACGTCTGGATTTGGTGTTCGTCCGTTTTCGTATTCTGAAAACATATAATCAACTATTTTCTCTTTGTATTGTTCGGATAAATCTACAGTTTGAAAAGGTATTCCTAATTTTTCTGCTACCAATAAAGCGTCGTTACTATCTTCTAGCCATGGACATTCATTTGAAATAGTTACGGAATCATCGTGCCAATTTTTCATAAAAAGTCCAATAACGTCATATCCTTGTTCTTTTAAAAGATAGGCTGCTACACTTGAATCTACACCACCTGATAGTCCGACTACTACTCTTTTCATTTAAGTTTTATTATTATTTATCTTCTTCAATTTGTTCTTTTGGCTTGCTTTTGGCAAACTTTTTCACTGCTTTTTCCTCCATTTTTTTTAATTCCTTTGAAAATTTTTCAGCCTTAACTTGTTTTACAATTTTGTCGTTCTCGTAAAATTTCCAAATACCAACCTTTACATTATTTTTATAAGTTCCTTCATATAATTTTTTTCCATTACCGTCAAAATAAATAGCAATACCTTCGAACAAATCATTAACGTATTGATGTTGGTCGATTTGCTTTCCATTTTCAGCAAATGTTTTTCCAACTCCATTCTTTTTTCCTTCCAGATAATTAATTTCTTCTGCCAATTTACTGGTTTTATAAAACACTTTTCTGGAGCCGTTTAACTTCCCGTTTTTATAATATTCAAGTGTCATAATTTCTTTTGACTCTTGGTGGTAATATTTCCATTGTCCTTCAAAAAGTTTATTTATTACTACACCTTCGCTAACTTTATTTGCTTTTTGATCGAAAAATATGGTGTAGCATGAACCATCACTTTTTGAAAAATCTCTTGTTGCGATTACAGTTCCCGCTTTGGTATCATCAAAATATTTAAACGTGCCCGTTTCTTTTCCATGTTCAAAAGCACCTTCATATCTTGGACGTTTGCTTTCCTCATAAAATCCTTTCCAAAAACCATGACGCATGCCTTTTTCGTCAAACTGATTCAATTTGTCTTGAGCAAAAACAAAATTTGCAATTACTAAAAAAGCAATAAAAATTAGTTTTTTCATATGTTAATAAAGTTAATTTTAAAATAAATTTTTGTAACTAAAATACTAAAACGATTGTTTTACAAAAATAGTATAAAAAAACCTGTTCTCAACAAGAACAGGTTTTTAAGAAGTTATTTTTTCTTTTGATTTAATGCTTTCTGAGCTTCTTGATTTTCCATTATTTCTCGCATTCGCTTCTGAAATTTCGATTCCGTTTTGGGTTTCGTTTTATTCACTTGAATTTGTGCGTGTATTTTTTCTTCATCCACCACATATTTTTTAATGACTAACATGATTCCAATCGTAATTAAATTAGAAATAAAGTTATACAAACTCAATCCTGATCCATAATTATTAAAGAAAACCAACATCATAATAGGGGAAAGATAAATCATGATTTTCATAATTTTACCCATATCTGGCATGCCCTCTTGTTGTGGTGCTTGCATGGCTTGGTCTCCAGTAGTCATTTTCATGTAGAAGAAAATGGCAATAGCTGCTAAAATTGGAAATAAACTTACGTGATCACCATAAAAAGGAATATTAAATGGTAATTTATAAATAGAGTCGTATGAAGATAAATCGTCTGCCCAAAGGAAACTTTTTTGTCTCAAATCAAAAGCAGAGGGGAAAAACTGAAACGAGGCATACATAAATGGTAATTGAATTAAAGCAGGAATACAACCCGCCATTGGATTTACACCTGCTTTAGAATACAATGCCATTGTTTCTTGTTGTTTTTTCATTGGGTTATTTTTGAATTTTTCACCCAATTCTGCAATTTCTGGTTTCAATACTTTCATTTTTGCTTGCGACAAAAATGATTTATATGTTATAGGCGACATCGCAATTTTTATTAAAATCGTGAAGATGATAATAGCAATTCCGTATGACATAAATCCAGATAATAAACCAAATAATGGAATAAATACAAACATATTAATCCATCCGAAAACACCCCAACCTAATGAAACCAATTCATCTAGGTTTTTATCATAAGCACTTAATGTTTTATAATCTGTTGGACCATAATACATATTCATGTCATAATTTAAAGCGCCGTTTTTAAACTCTAATGGCATTTTTGCTGTAAAGTTTTTAGTAAAAACAGTATCTACTTTTTCATCATCTACTAAATTGTCAGATTTAAAATCTACTTTTTTAAATGGCGTGTTGGTTAATAAAACAGAAGTATAAAAATGCTGCTTAAATGCTACATATGTGACTGCTTCCGCTGTGTCTTCATTATCGGATGTAGCATTCAAATAATCATCTTTTCCACCATCAAATTCATAAGTTAATTCTGTGTATCTGTTCTCGTAAGACACACTTTTTTCATTGCGATAGGTTTTTAAATTCCACTCTAAATCTGTCGGTTTTGAAGTGTTTAATATATTTTCTAAACCCTGTGTACGAATAGAAAACTCCAACATATGGTCCTTTTCTTTCATGACGTAACGGTATTCTAAAAACTGATTTTCACCTGTTTTTAGTTGCATCGTAACAACTTGATTTTTTCCTTCTTTAGAAAGCTTAGGTTCAAAATATAAATCCTTTGTGTTTACGACTTTTCCGTCTTTGGTTGTTAAAGACAAATTAAAATTCGCATTATTATCTTTAATAATTTGGACCGCTTTTCCTGAACCTTTCTTAAATTGTTCTTGATTTAGTATGGTTGCCTCAGAAATATACCCACCTTTATTGGCTATTTTTAAACTCAAAACACTATTTGCTAATAAAGTAGTAGCGTTAATAGCTGACGGCAATGTTTCCGCATAAGCGAAAGCGCCTAATTTGGACAATGCTTCAGGGCTTAATTTAGCCGTTGGATCAGAATTTTGAACTGCCGCAACTGCTGGAATACTTTTAGGTGTTTTTGCTTCTTTGTCAGCTTGTTCTTTTTTGGCTGCTTCGGCTAAGTCCTCTTTTGTAGGTTGATTTGAATACATCATCCACATTAAAATTCCGAAGATTAATGAGAAACCAATTAACGACTTTATGTCAAATTTTTTTTCTTCCATAATAGAATGTGTAACTCAAACAGAGTTGTATTAAATTTATTTTATTAGTCTTCTTTTAAGTATCATCGTTACAAAATAACGTTTTTACTTATTTTTAACAGCTGCGGCCACTAATCCCATAAATAAAGGATGCGGATTTAATACTGTACTTTTATATTCCGGATGGTATTGTACTCCAATAAAGAAAGGGTGATTTGGTAATTCAATTATTTCCACCAATCCTGTATCTGGATTTGAACCTGAAGCTACTAATCCAGCTGCTTCCATTTCTGGTAAATAATCACCGTTAAATTCAAAACGATGACGGTGACGTTCTAATATATTTGTTTTTCCGTAAATTTTATGTGCTAATGTATTTTCTTTGATCTTACATTTCCAAGCACCTAAACGCATGGTACCCCCTTTTTCAGTAACGGTTTTTTGCTCTTCCATTAAACTGATAATTGGATAGCTTGTATTTGCATTCATTTCTGTTGAATTGGCATCTGATTTTCCAAGCACATTTCTAGCAAATTCGATAGATGCCATCTGCATACCTAAACAAACTCCTAAAAAGGGAATATTATTTTCACGTACATATTTTATGGCTTCAATTTTACCTTCAATACCTCTTTCTCCAAAACCAGGTGCAACCAAAATTGCGTCTAAGTCTTTAAGTTTTGAAGCTACATTCGATTTATCTAAAAATTCCGAATGAATACTTACTACATTTACTTTAGTTTCTTGAGTGGCTCCAGCGTGAATAAATGCTTCTAGAATAGATTTATAAGAATCTTGCAATTCTACATATTTTCCAATCAAACCGATATTTACTTCGTGTTTTGGATGTTCTAATTTATATAAAAACTCGTTCCATAGTTTTAAATCTGGTGTGGCTTTTTCTGGTAAATTTAATTTTTGCAAGGCAACTCTATCTAAACCTTCTTCTTGCATTAAGTTGGGCACTTTGTAAATTGTTGAAGCATCAATCGACTGAATAACAGCTTCTTTTTTTACATTACAAAACAAGGCTAATTTCTCACGTAAATCTTGGGATATTTCATGTTCGGTTCTACAAACTAATATATCAGCTTTTATACCGCTTTCCATCAATGTTTTCACAGAATGTTGCGTAGGTTTCGTTTTTAATTCACCTGCAGCTGCCAAATAAGGAACCAACGTTAAATGAATTACAATTCCGTTAGTTTCTCCTAGTTCCCAGACCAGTTGACGAACAGATTCTATATAAGGTAACGATTCAATATCTCCTACTGTTCCACCAATTTCTGTAATAACAATATCATAATCGCCTGAATTACCAAGCAATTGCATACGTTCTTTAATTTCGTTGGTAATGTGAGGCACAACTTGAACTGTTTTGCCTAAAAATTCGCCACGACGTTCTTTTTCAATAACTGATAAATAAATTCTTCCTGTTGTAACATTATTTGCCTGAGATGTTGGTACATTCAAAAAACGTTCGTAATGTCCTAAATCTAAATCTGTCTCTGCTCCATCATCCGTTACATAACATTCGCCGTGTTCGTATGGATTTAAAGTTCCTGGATCTACGTTAATATACGGGTCAAATTTTTGAATAGTTGCTCTGTAACCTCTGGCTTGTAATAATTTTGCTAAAGATGCTGCTATGATACCTTTTCCTAATGAAGACGTAACACCACCTGTAACGAAAATATATTTTGTTTGATTCATGTTGCTGTTTGTTGTGTTGTTTTGAGGAACATACAAAATGTTCGCTCTGATATTGAATTTAAAAACACGCAAATATAATATTAATTAGCCAATTATCCATATGTCAAATTGTCAATTCTACATTAAATTTAAGGTTTTGGATATTTTTTTTGAATGTTATGAATTAATTCTTCTAATCCATTCAGTTTTAATTCGTAAACTAATTTAAGTTGTTCGCCTAAAGTTCCTGCAGGAAAACCTTTATTTTTGTACCAAACTACATATTGCTCGGGTAAATTAATAAGATAACGCCCTTTAAATTTTCCAAAAGGCATTATAGAGTGTGCAAGTTTAATGAGTTGGTCTTGGTTGGTCATTTTTTTGAGAGTATAGAAAATAGAATAAAGACATATTTGAAAATCTATTTTCTGTGTTCTAAATTATTATTTATTTAAATCACATCCAATTAAAAACTACTTCCTTTTTTATTTCTGGATGTAAACTATTTAAAACTGGACAAGTCATAGCGGTTTTTTCTAAAATGGATTTTTCTTTATCTGAAACTGAAACATTCATTGCAAAAGTAACGTGAATTTCAGTAATTCGACGCGGTTCGGTTCCCATAATTTTAGTGACTTCAGCAGTTGAATTTGAAAAATCTACGTTTAAATCTTGCGCTTTAATGCCCATTACGGTAAACATACAACTTGCTAATGCATTTGCTACTGTATCAGTTGGTGAAAATGCTTCTCCTTTTCCGTTGTTATCAATGGGTGCATCCGAAATAATTTCTGAACCAGAGGCCAAATGAATAGATGCTGTACGCAAATTTCCTAAATAGGTTACTTTTGAGGTTGCCATTATTGTGCTTGTTTTATGGTTAAATCAGAATTATAATACATCATATAAACGCCGGTATTGGTATTGTTTATATAATTAAATTGACTTTCAATTTGTTCCGAAATTTGACTTTCTGCAGATTTAATAAATCCATCTTCCTGACACATTCTTAAAATAGCATCAAAAGTTACGTCAAAGCCTCGAGTCGCATATTGATTGGGTTGTACTTTATTCTCTTTTTTAAATGTTTTTGCAAAATTTAATGCCTCAACAGATTCATTCTCACGAATGGCCGAAGGATACAACATTTGTAAAGCGGCTAAGTTTTTGGAAGAAATTTCTTCAAAATCTAAGGCTTCATTTCTTTCTATAACTACCAATTGAATATCAAATTCTTTCTTTAATTTTAGTAAATTATTGACAACGGAAATGACTTGTATGATTTTATCTGAATCCAAAATCACAAAATTCTTTTTCCCTTTCTGAAAATTAGATTTTAATATTGAATAATCAAATATTCCTTTTTCATTAAAATTAAAGGATTTCACTCCTGGATAATTAGTTGAAAAATAAGCACTTAATTTTGATTTTGATGAGGAATGAATAGCAAAAACAGCATCCGATTTTAATTTTAAATACGCCATCAATTTCTCTTTTTGAATATTTTCATTTGGCATGGCGTAAAAAATATTTGATCCACCTACCCCAACATCATTAGTTAACGGAGAAATAACGGCCGTTTTTTTATCCACTAATTGCCCAGCAAGTTCTACAAAAGAATTGGTGAAAGGTCCAATCACAACATCAACATTAGAAAAATCATTATTTTTGATTAATGTAGCCACGTTTGAAGAATATTTTGAAGATTCTGCATCGTAAACTTTAGCATTAATAGGCAATCCAAGCACTTTTGCTGAGTCAATTGCTTTTATAGCACCTGCATAAAAATCAAGTGTAATATTTAAAAATCTATCTGTTTTTAAATATTCGATTTTGGTTTTGGTAGAATCATTTTCAATTCTATTGATATTAAAAGGCATCAATAAAACTAAATTTCTTTCTCTGGTTTTATTTACGGTTGCTAATAAACTTACTTTTTCTTTTTTAAAAATTACTGAATCTTTGTTGGGTAATAAATTGCTCCTTTTGGGCAAAACCAATAAAGCACCTTCAATTAAACCATCTTTTGCTGATGGGTTTTTGGCAATAATATCTTCAATAGAAACATTGTATTTTTTTGAAATACTATATATTGTTTCACCTTTAATAACAGTATGTTTGGTTTGAGCATAATTTGTAATACTTACCAAAAATAAAATCAATAAATAATATGCGTTTTTCATGTAGGTTGGTTTATATTTTATGTCGGTGCAATTTCAATGCCAAGATGAATAATGATAAATTCAATATCAATATCAATATCAATATCAATATCATTTCTCAAAAATAAGCATTATAAATTCAATTACAACATTTCAAAATAAAAAAAGCAACGTCATATTTTAGATTAAATATTGACATTGCCATAGATTTTTGAAATTGTTATTTCTTTTTTATTCCCATTCAATAGTGGCTGGTGGTTTCGAGCTGATGTCATACACTACACGGTTTACACCACGCACATTATTGATGATTTCATTTGATATTTTCATTAAAAACTCATAAGGTAAATGTACCCAATCAGCCGTCATTCCGTCAGTTGATTCTACAGCTCTTAACGCGACTACTTTTTCGTAAGTACGCTCATCGCCCATAACGCCAACACTATTTACGGGTAATAAGATTGCACCTGCTTGCCAGACTTTATCGTACAAACCGTGTTCTTTTAAACCATTAATAAAAATAGCATCTACTTCTTGTAAAATCGACACTTTTTCAGTTGTAATGTCACCTAAAATACGAATCGCCAAACCTGGTCCTGGAAAAGGATGACGGCCTAATAATTCAGCGTCAATTCCTAATGTTGCACCTACTCTACGTACTTCATCTTTAAATAACATGCGTAAAGGTTCCACAATTTGTAATTTCATAAAATCAGGTAATCCACCTACATTATGATGCGATTTTATGGTTGCTGAAGGTCCGCCAGTTGCCGAAACAGATTCAATTACATCGGGATAAATCGTACCTTGACCTAAAAATTTTACATCTTTTAACTGATTGGCTTCATCGTCAAAAACTTCTATAAAAGCATTTCCAATAGCTTTACGTTTCGCTTCAGGATCGTCAAGTCCAGCCAATGCTTCATAAAAACGTTGAGAAGCATCCACTCCTTTCACATTTAATCCCATTCCTTTGTATTGGTCCAAAACACTTTGGTATTCGTTTTTTCGTAATAATCCATTGTTTACAAAAATGCAATACAAATTATTACCGATTGCTTTATTTAAAATTACCGCAGCTACTGTAGAATCTACGCCACCAGATAATCCTAAAACTACTTTATCGTTACCAATTTTGGCTTTCATATCAGCAATTACTTCTTCAACGAAAGCATTTGGAGTAAAGGTTTGAGCTACTTTTGCAATCTTAACCAAGAAGTTTTCTAACATTTGTTTTCCATCAGTAGAATGATAAACCTCTGGATGAAACTGAATAGCATAAGTAGTCTCACCTTCAATTTTATACGCTGCATTTTCAACGTCTTTTGTACTGGCTATTTTTACACCGTTTGTTGGTAATTTCTTAATTGAATCCGAATGCGACATCCAAACTTGACTATTGTCTGAAACACCTTCTAAAAAAACTTCGTTTTCTTTTATAAATGAAAGATTGGCTCTTCCGTATTCTCTTGTATTCGATGCGGCAACTTCTCCACCCGAAAAATGCGCTAAATATTGTGCACCATAACAAACCGCTAATAAAGGTTTTATGCCTCTAATTTGAGATAAATCTGGATGCAATACTTCTTCCGAACGAATCGAACAAGGACTACCACCTAAAATTACCGCTTTATAAGAAGATAAATCGGAAGGTATTTTATCAAAAGGAAAAATTTCGCAGAAAATATTTAATTCTCTTACTCTACGAGCAATTAATTGGGTGTATTGAGACCCAAAATCTAAAATTAATACGTTGTTCATTGGTGTTTTGTTGTTTTATTTTTGTTTCAGGTTTGAAGTTTCAGGTTACTTTTGCTCAACTTGAAACAAAAATAACTTGAAACTTGAAACTATTTTATTAATATTCAAACGTTCCGTATTGCGAAACTATAGTTAACTTTTTACTATCAGATGGTTCAACTCTTCCAATAATTTGAGCTTCGATGTTAAATGACTTCGAAATTTCGATGATGTCTTGTGCAATTTCTCTTGGAACATAAATTTCCATACGATGGCCACAATTAAAAACCTGATACATTTCTTTCCAATCGGTTTTTGAATTTTCTTGAATCAGTTTAAATAATGGTGGCACTGGAAACAAATTATCTTTAATCACGTGAACGTTTTCAACAAAGTGAAGTACCTTTGTTTGGGCACCTCCACTGCAATGCACCATTCCGTG
>NZ_JBIPMS010000043.1:0-12610 GCF_044368995.1 Flavobacterium sp.
CGAGTAGATATCAATTACGACTGGCGACTAAGATTAGGTATAGAAGGTGGATACGGAAGAAAAGATTTTAATTTTGGAAGCTTACTATTAGAAGACCAAATTAACATAAATACAGGTGCAATTTCAGGAAGCAGTATCGACCCAGGTTATTTAAAAAACAAAAACAATATTAATTTTGTAGATTTTTCTGCAGGTGTTTTAGTTGATCAAGAAAATGCCTGGTTTGGAGCCACCTTAAAGCACTTGGGCAGACCCGACATATCCTTTACTGAAAATGGTAATGTACCTTTAGATTTGTATTTCAACCTACATGGTGGGTATTTTTTTGAATTAAACAATACCCCTTTTATGATTTTACCACAAGATTCTAATCTGTTATTTTCATTCAATTATATGAGACAATCGCAATACAACAGATTAGACCTCAGCACTTCGTTAGAAATGAACACCTTTGCTATTGGCGTAATTACATCCACAAACCCGGAAGGAAAAAGTCCAAACAGTCATGTTTTAACTTCCTTAAATCCATTTGTGACCATGCGAGCAGGTGAATTCAAATTGGGATATTCCTATGACTTAAATACTTCAAGAATGGGGAATGGACAAGGTATACATGAATTATCTTTAACTTGGCAATCAAGCTATACCTGTCGAGATTGTGATAATTATAAAATGAAATTAAAAAGAATTTAAACCCAATCCCGTCATCCTGAGCTTGCCGAAGGACCAACTCGTAAATCCAAAATCGTAAATCGTAAATCGTAAATCGTAAATCGTAAATCGTAAATCTCTAATACATCAAATACTTCTTTTCATTATTTCTCCAACCCGCTTGGTTTTCATACTCCACAAAAAAGATTTTCAAATCCGCTTGATTTTCGTAATCCACAAAATATATTTTCTTTTTCGCTTGGTTTTCATATTTAGAAAAAAACCACTTGCCATTATTCTCACCTACTTGGTTTTCATACTTCACCTTAAAGACTTTTAAATCCGCTTGATTTTCATATTTCACCACAAAGACTTTAATTTCTGCTTGGTTACTATATTGCGTACTAAACACTTTTTGAGCATTTGCAAAGCTACTTATGCATAAAAATGCAAGAATTAAAATATATTTCATATCAATTAGTTTTAATCAAATATACAAAAAACATCAAACAATGTCAAATTCCTTCATCCTGAGCTTTTCAAAGGGCAAAAACAATAATATTAATTTGAATATTATTTTCCATTATGCGGCAATTTTGAAATTTATTAAGGAGACAAAAGTTTGCAATTCACGTACTAAATATTATAAAAACAATTCGAAAAAACTAGGAAAAAACAAGATTATTACGCGAAATACAAAAGGTTTACGAAGTGAAATAAAAACAACCAATAGTCAATACAAAACGTTTTAAGTCATTAATAATGAACACCTAACAAGCTTAAACAATTGTTATATTTTCAAATTAATACACTAAAATTAATATAAATTCAAATCAATAATCTATTTTTGTAAACTTAAAATAAAGCTATACAGTACTTTAAATAAAGAGACGCAATTATGAAAAAAATAGTAATATTAATTTTAGGACTGGCATTTCAAATTGTAGGTGCTCAAAATATCAATTTTCAAGATATTAATTTTAAAAATGCCTTATTAGATTTACCGATTGATTATAATTCAAATGGTACAATTTTTCCAATGATCGATGCCAATAATGACGATGAAATTACACAAGCCGAAGCCCTATTAGTTCAAAAATTAAATTTATCTTATGTTGAACTTAACGACCTTACGGGAATTCAATATTTCACAAATCTTAAAAGTTTTGAATCGTTATTTTTTAACGGAACCAGTTTTACATATCCAACATTAATTAATCTTGAAAACTTAACATTATCAAACGCAATAACCGGACAAAGTAATTTAGTAAACCTAAATCTTTCTAGTAATGTTAATTTAAAAACCGTGTCGTGTTTTACAAATGCTACTACTTTAAATGTAAGTAATTTAGCAGAGTTAACCAATCTTACACTATCAGGTAATTTCACATCTTTGAATTTAAATGACGCTATAGATTTGTTAATTTTAAATATTTCCGCACCACTATCTTCACTTAATTTAAGTAATAATACAAAATTAATTAATATTGGTCTTTCGGGCACAACTTTTTCAAATTTAAACCTAAGCACTTGTTTAAATCTTGAAATTATTGAAATTTCAAATGGCGAAATGCAATCCTTAAATTTAGGTAATATAAAACATGTAAGATATTTGTTTGTTCCAAATAACAAATTAACTTCATTAAACGCAAATAATTTATTTAATTTAGATATCGTGAATTGTCAAAACAATCTATTAACTAATTTGTTTTTAGAAAACGGAACCATTGAACAAGAAGTTGACTTCACTGGGAATCCTAATTTGGCTTCCGTATGTTGCGATGCAAACGAAATAGTTTACATACAAAATGATTGCAATGTACTTGGCTACAATACAAACGTTGGAAGCTGTGCTCCTGTTGCACGACAAATTTCAATGTTTCCTAACCCTGTAAAAAATCTTTTACATCTTAGTGCAGGAGAAAACATTGAAAAAGTAGAATTTTTCTCAAGTAATGGATTATTAATTATGACCTCAACACAAGCAAATAATCCAATTGATATGGAAAATATTCCTGCTGGAATGTATTTTATAAAAGTATATGTTGCAAATGATGTAACAGAAATGAAATTTATTAAGTCGTAATTTTTTATTCCAATCAACCGCTTTACCAAGTAAAGCAATACATCAAACAACTCAACAACTCAACAACAAACCACAACAACCTCATCTACACGTGTGGTATAGCTTTTCGACAACTTCTCCTGTTTCATTTTCCATTGTCTGCCTAGCGATTGATTTCCAAATTTAATTTTATTCTTCCCGTAGCATTTGTTTAGCTTATCTACAACCGACATCAGCGGCTGGTGTTTTGGATTTGAAGTATTAAAAAGAGACAACTGCGTTTGGTCATTTGGTGTTAATCCCATAACAATCACCCCAGCTTTTTTATAATGATACCCTTCTTTGAATAGAGCTTTCAATCCAATTTGCGCATAATGATTCAACTCAATAGTTGAGTTCGTTGGAAAATCGGTATTGATAACTATGCTTCTTGAATATTGGGGTTGGTCTTTTCTAAAATAGTTGGTCTGTACAAACACCATAATCATAGTACAATGACTATTTTGTCGTCTTAATTTTTCTGAGCAAGAAGCGGTAAATGTGGAAACCCTTTCTGATATAGTTTCTAATTTAATTAAAGATTTTTCAAAAGACCGAGTCGTGGCAATCATTTTTTTGCTTTTTGCAGTTTCCAAATCCAAGGTTGGTTTGCCTTCCAATTCGTGCTTTAACCTCAGCCCTACTACAGCCATTTGTTTTCTCACCCACTCATCAGACAATTGCGTGAATTGGTACGCGTTAAAAACCTGCGCCGCTTGCAAGCGTTTCGCGTGTTTCCTACCAATGCCCCAAACCTCTTCAATTTTAGTCCATTTAAGGGCTTTTATGCGTTTTTCCTCAGTGTCTATCACATAAACACTTTTGGTGCGTTCAGGAAACTTCTTGGCTATTTTATTGGCCACTTTAGCCAAAGCTTTAGTAGGTGCAAATCCCACACTAATAGGAATTCCTGTATTTTTAGTAACCGTCTTCTGAATGGTCTTGCCGTAATCCTCCAGGTTGAATAAATCAAATCCGTTAAACTTCAAAAACGCCTCATCAATACTATACACTTCAATATCAGGACTAAAAGTCGTCAGTATATTCATCACGCGGCTACTCATATCGCCATACAACGCATAGTTTGAAGAATAAACAAAAACATTATGCGTTTCAAACAACTTTTTAAATTCAAACGCTGGAGCCCCCATTGGAATGCCTATTGCTTTAGCTTCATTAGAACGCGCAATCACACAACCATCATTATTAGAAAGAATCACTACTGGCTTTCCAATTAAATGTGGCTCAAATACTCTCTGACAAGAGGCGTAAAAATTATTGCAATCTACTAAGGCAAACATTTTGATTTACGATTTGGGAATTACGAATTACGAATTAATCAATTAAAAAGATTTAATACTATGCACCACAATTCCCCATATCATCAATTCATATTCTTCGGTGACTTTTATAGGTTTATAGTCTTCATTTTCGGCGAGTAGCCAAACGATATCTTTTTCAATTTTGATGCGTTTTACGGTAAATTCACCATCAATTTGACAAATGGCTATTTTACCATCCTCAGGAGATAAACTTTTATCAATCACCAACAAATCGCCATCAAAAATACCAGCATCTTTCATAGAATGTCCTTTTACTTTTGCAAAGAACGTACTGTCTTTATGTTTAATTAGATGCTTGTTTAAATCGATGGTCAGTTCAATAAAATCATCCGCTGGAGAAGGAAAACCAGCACTGATACCCACATCAACATAAGGAATGTCTAATGCTGTTGCATAATCTGGTGCGTAAAACTCAAATAGCGTGGTAGTATGTAAACTTCTTAACTTCATAATACTACAAAATTAAGCAAGTATTCTTTCAGAAAATAACATTTGCAAAAAAAGTTATGAGCAAAAAATATAAACCACAAACCTAAACCAAAAACCCTAGATAGTTATAAACACGTTCACCTATTTATTTATCTATAATTGTCTTTATTAAACCTCTGTTTAACCCTTTAAAAACGATTGTTATTACAACCTCTACACAAACAAAAACTCAAAAAAACTTGTATAATACAACTATTTTGTTTAATTCTGTACCGAAATAAAATTTCTACTATGTTGTATACTAATAAAATTATAAAACAATCATATTTAATTCTGTGTTGTGTTTGTTTTTTTTCTTGTCAAAATAATCAGCAGGTATCAAATAATGAGCCAGAAAAAGACAAAACTTTTTTTGAGAATAATTTAAAACAAAAA
The DNA here is from genome assembly GCF_044368995.1 of Flavobacterium sp. Lineage (GTDB taxonomy): Bacteria > Bacteroidota > Bacteroidia > Flavobacteriales > Flavobacteriaceae > Flavobacterium. Next base: position 4,963 of record NZ_JBIPMS010000043.1, read on the forward strand.
ACAATTTATATTCAAGCCTTAGGGAATGTAAATCAAGAATATGTTAATTATATAAAAAAGTCAGTTGAAAATTTCTACGGTTATAATTGTGTTGTTAAATCAAAACTAAATTTAACTAACGATATTTTAACAGGAAGCAAAAGAAGATACGAAGCAGGAAAAATTTTAAAAAAATACAATTCTAAAGAAAATATCTTGTTGTTAACTGAAAAAGATATAGCACATAGAAAAAGTAATGAATTTCCAGAATGGGGCATATTTGGATTGGGATACAGACCAGGAACAACTTGTGTGATTTCGACGTTTAGATTAAAAAAGAACATTTCAAAAGCAACTTTTTTAGAAAGACTTAAAAAAGTTGCTTTACATGAGATTGGACACAATCTAGGATTAGAACATTGTACTAATGATAAAAATTGTATGATGACAAGTGCAAGTGGGACTATAAAACAAGTAGATAGTGAAAAAATATGGTTTTGTAAAAAATGTTGGAACGCTTTAAAATAAATAAACAAATTAATTAAAAAAACTATGGATAATAGAATTATTATAGGTTTAGTGTCAGGAATAACAATTGCGACAATATCATATATTTGGAGTTCAAATAAGTTTAATAAACTTACTAAAATTCTATTAACAATTTTTCCAATTTTGCCACTTCAATGGTTAGTTATAATAATAATCTTACTCTTAAAAAACTTTAACATGTTTAATTCTCCAGATAAAAACAAACCTTTGACTTCAAGCAATTCTATCAATTATTTAAGGGACCTGAAAAATAAAGGATTAATTTCAGAACTTGAATACAACCAGAAGATCGAAAAACTACAAGCTGAGAATATAGATTTAAAAATTAAACAGACAAACGAATATAAAAAACTTTTGGAATTGTTAAAATCAGGTATTTTAACTGAAGTAGAATTTAATACTAAAATAAGAATTTTGTATGGTATATATAATCTACAAAATAGTCCTAAGCCAAATACAATCGAAAATCCAACCATAGTAGATAGCGCTACAGAATCTAAAAATAAAAGTCTATCTAGTTTAGACAAACTAATAAACTTATTTAGTTTTGAAGGAAGAATTACACCAAAAATGTTTTTTATTAGAATCTTTTTATGGTTATTGTTTTTCATTTTTGTATTAGGTAGTATAAATACATTTTTACTATTACAACTTGAAAATCGGGCAATATCTACAACTTTTTCTAGTCTAATATTTATACTTCACTTTTGGTTTTGGTTTGCACAAGGAGCTAAAAGATGTCACGATATAGGAAAAAGTGGCTGGTGGCAACTTATTCCATTTTATATTTTATGGATGCTATTTAAAAAGGGCGACTATTTTAATAATAAATATGGTAGTACAGTAAATTAACATACTAGCTATTCGTAATAAGGAAAGTTTTTTAAAAAAAAGCCATTAAAAATTGTCTTTCGTTGATAAAGAAGGACTATTCCATGATCCTAGAGTGGGGTTCATACAACGAAAACCTAAACCAAAATAAATTTTGATTGTTTTTTTTGTTTCTTCCTCATGGTCAAAAGTAAACTTTTGGAGTGGGAAGAAATAAAAAAACCCGAAACTTGCGTTTCAGGTTTTGTTGCGGAGAAAGAGGGACTACAACTTTCCAAATTCCCAAAAATTAAATATTTCTATTTATATACAAAAAGTCAATAAAATCAATACTTTACAAAGGTTTTTAAGATAAAAGGTGTTGGATGGTATTGGATAAATTAGGATAATTTTTGACAAATGTGGACTAAATGTGGACTAGATTTTGTATCTTTATGGAACATAAAAAGGCAAAAATATGGCATCAATTTATCTACTCCTTCAGAGCAAAAAAAGTCCTGCGGTTATTTACATTCGTTTACGTGATGGCAGAACACTTGACATCAAAGCTAAAACAAATTATCATATTGACCCAATTAATTGGGATGATGCAGAACAGCGACCAACAAAGAAAGCTTTAAAAGATATTCATATTGCAAACCTGGATACAGATTTAGCAGCATTAAAAAATGACCTATTAAAAGAGTACAACCGAAGCAAAGGAGTTAAGGTTGTGGATGCTCAATGGTTAAAAGATTTTGTAAACCCACCACAGGAACAAGAAAAGCATCCAGATAAATTAGTTGATTATATTGATACATTCATTGAGTTTAAAAAAGCCGATGTAAAAAACAGCACCATTACAAAGTGTAATGTTATCAAGCATTTATTAATGCGTTACCAAGAACAAACAAAATCAGTTTTATTCATTCGTGATATTGATGCAAAATTCAAAATGGATTTTGAAAAATACTGCATTAGTGTTGGATATGCTCCAAACACCACAGCAAGAAACATTCGTTTTATAAAAACATTTTGCCGACATGCAAAAGCAAACGGAGTAGAAACACATTATCAGCTTGATAGTATCAAAGCAAAATATTATAAAGTAGACAACATCTATTTAGATGAAAAGGAAATTACAGCAATTGAGAAAATTGAAAGCAAGAAATTAACTGAGGGTTTAGAAAATGCACGTGATTGGTTATTGATAAGCTGCTATTGTGGTCAAAGGGTTTCCGATTTCTTACGTTTTGATAAATCTATGATTAGATACGAAAAGAATAAAGCAGGTGAATTAAAGCCATTAATTGAGTTTACACAGGTTAAAACAGAAAAGATAATGACAATACCATTGCATAAGAAAATCATTGAAATAATGAAGAAATACGATGGTAATTTCCCTAGAAGGATTTCAGACCAAAAATATAATGAACACATCAAAAAAGTATGTGAAGCAGCTGAAATAAACCAACCTACACACGGAACGTTATTTGACCATAAGATAAAAGAAAAAGTTACAAAAGATTATCCAAAACATTTGATGGTTTCTTCTCATATTGGAAGACGAAGCTTTGCAACCAATAATTATGGTAAAATTCCAACCTCATTTTTAATGTACATAACAGGACATACAACAGAAGCAATGTTTTTAACTTATATAGGAAAGAGTAACAAGGATATTGCAATGGAGTTAACAAATTACTTTTAAAATTATTTTTTATAAATTCACACTTTATTTTTTAATATGGTTCCAGACATCAACAGAAAAATTTCCTTTACACTCAAAGAGTATAAAGAGGACTATAATATTTTACTACAGGAATATTTATCTAAGCATGAAGACTTTGAAGAAAAGCAATTTATTGCTTTAGAAATTGACTTCTATAATCTTTGTTATAGCAATGCCAATTTAGTTAAAACATACTATGATGGTAAACATATATATGCTGTTAATGGTGGGCATTGTGAAATGTTTATTCCTAAAATATATGATAGTTTAGTAACATTTAAAGATGAGAATGATGGTTGGGATATTGAATTGAGTTTAAAATATAAAGCAACTTTTGAAAAAATTATCGATTTTCTAAATGATAAAAAAAACGGACCCGGAAATAAAAATATTGTTGAAAAACAAGAAGTTAAAACTTTAGTTGAAAACTCGAACACCTTCAACCCTAATTTAACAAATGATCCATTATTTTTTGAAAGTAATGATTACGTTAAAATTAAAAATGACTTTATTGAAGAATATCAGTCAAGAACTTCACACCTTTCAGGTGATGAAGATTTTTTGTTTTTTGAAGCTGACGAAGAATTTACAGATTGGGAAGAAACCAAAAAGGAAGAAATAAAAAGTGAATTTGTAAAGTTAACAAAGCAATTAAATAAAGATAATGTATTCTTTTTTGGTTGCTCATTTGAAAATTACAAAAACAATTATGGTAAAAGGTTAAATCTATTTCTTGATAATTACGATGATACTTCCGAAACTGATTTTATACATAGTGAAAAAACCTTTTTAGAAAATTTATTATCTGATTTTGAAATCGGTACAGGTGATATTTACGAATTTTCAAAGTCTGGCGTAGAAATTTATAAAAAAGCTAATTATGTTGTTTCAATGATAAGTTATGAGCAGTATTGTTATTCTAACAATAAAAAAATTAGTTTTCTAAATGAAAAATTATTGGATAATAATAATGATATAAAAGAAGAAGCAGCTCTAATAGTTCAGACAGAATTACCAATTATATCGGACAACTTAAACGATAGTTTTATAAATGATATAATTATTGAAAAATTAGAAGATGTTTTGACAGGTGTTAATACTATTCAATATGGTTTATTAGTTGATATGCTTAATAAATATTTTCTTAATGATAGAGTTACTTTCTCAACAAATAAAGTTAACCTAGGCAGATTAAACAAAAAGAAAGTAGGTTGGGCTTTAAAAGAAATCTACACAAGCATAACAAATGAGAGTTTAACTTATGAATATTTAGAGTTTATAAAAGAAAACGTATTGCTTTTTAAAGATGTTGAATTAAAAAAAGATGATTTTTTTTATTGTAATTTATATAAATATTTCACTACAAAGGTCTGATTTTCAGTAATACACCTTTCCCACCAAAAACACTTTTTAGTGTTCACTTTTTCCCACTTTTCCCACTTTGAATGTTTGTCGAATAATTTTAAAAAATATTCGATATGCAAAACAATGCAATTTTACTTCAAAACCTAACTGTTGAACAACTACAACAGCTAATAGGTACATCCGTTAGAAACGGAATTATTGAACTTCAAAAGGAGCTTCAATCAAAAGACAATTCAGAAGAATTAATGACCAGAGATGAAACCTGCCAATTTCTTAAAATTGATAGCAGCACTTTATGGGCATGGACAAACAATGGTAAAGTCAAAGCGTATGGGATAGGCGCACGACGTTACTACAAAAAAAGCGAAATAATGGAATGTTTAACCCAATTAAAAAAGTAAGCTATGAATAATTTTTATGACGATGCCGAAAAAATCTTAAAAAGGTTAGACGAACAAGTAGCTTTAATAGTTGCTCAGATGAAAATCGGAAGCAAATTAGATCCCGAAGATATATTTTTTGATAATCAAGAATTTATGCAATTAATGAACATCAGTAAAAGAACAGCACAGGAGTGGAGAAACAAAAAAATCATTCTTTGTTCACAAGTAGGAAACAAAATTTACTACAGACTTTCAGATATTCAAAAGCTTTTAAACGATAACTATAATTCTAAGTAACAATGGAACAGATAGCAAATAGCAAATTGATGGTTAGTGTTTATCAAGAGTTCAAATACAACTTAGGCGAGAGAAATCTTTTAGAAGTATTAGAAGAAATCAAATCCGATAAATACCAAAGTGAAATAAATTCAATCCGATATGCTCTGCATAAAGGCGATGAAAAATTAGCCGATGAAATCAAAAGCGGTTTAATAGGTTTTACAAGTTCTGGAACGTTTGGTAATAACAGAACAAAAGCAAATATAGTTTCGTATTCTCAAATTTTAGGTTTAGACTTTGATGATATTCCTGTAGAAGAAATTAATAATCTTGTTTCGCTTATAAATGGCTGTGAATACACTTTCGCATCATTTATCAGTCCAAGTGGCGAAGGATTAAAAGTATTCATTAAAATCAATTCAAATGCAGAACAACACACATCAGCATACAATCAAGTGGCTAATTTTTATAAAGAGTTATCAGGTTATGATTTTGATGCAAAATGTAAAGACATTACCCGATTGTGCTTTGTTTCTTGTGATGCAGATTTGTTTATAAATGAAGAAGCGAAAACCTTTGAAGTTAAAGATGAAGTCAAGCCATTAAAATCAGAATTACAAAAAGAAATTAAACACAACCTTACAACCGATGAATTATTAGACAAATGCTTAAAATTTACCGAGCAAAAGGAACAATATTATAATGGCAATAGAAACAACTTTATTTTCCTATTTACCTGCAATGCTAATAAGTTTGGTATTTATGAAGAAGATACATTAAGCTACTGCATTAATAATTTTGATCTAGAAGAAAGAGAAATAAAAGCTACATTAAACAGCACATACAAAAACCAAAGTGCAGACTTTGCAAAGTATGCAAACTTTGCAAACATGCAAAGTTCAAAAACAGATAGTGTTATAAAAACAGAAAGTAGTTTTGATGATTATGAAGATTGTCTAAAGTCAACACCAATAATTCCGCAATCGGTTTACGATAATTTACCACCTATTTTGTTTGAAAGCTGTCAAGTGTTTATGCAGGAAAGAGAAAGAGATGTTTATCTAACAGGTGCATTAGCTATTCTTTCAGGTTGTTTGCCTAATGTGTCAGGTTTGTATAGCGGTAGTATTGTTTATCCAAGTTTGTTTTCTTTCATCTTAGCTCCAGCAGCTTCAGGGAAAGGCGCTTTGAAATTTGCCAAAGCATTAGCAGATAAATACCACGATAAAACATTAGCACTTTCATTAGATGATAAAAAAAATTATGACGAAAAATTATCAGCTTATAAAATGCTAAAAGGAAAAGGAAAACTAGAACCAGGTGCAGAAATGCCAATGCCACCAAAATTCAAAGTAGTTTACATTCCTGCAAACACAAGTAATGCAAAAATAATTCAGCATTTAGATTGGAACGAGGGAAAAGGAATTATTTGCGAAACCGAAGCAGATACGTTAGGACAAACATTTAAAAACGAATGGGGAGCTTATTCCGATATGTTGAGAAAATCATTTCATCACGAAAAAATATCAAAAAGTATTAAAACCGATGGTGAATATATTGAAGTAAACAATCCTCAATTATCTGTTGCATTATCAGGAACACCAAAACAAGTATTTAATATCATTGCATCAGCAGAAGATGGTTTATTCAGTCGATTTATATTCTATGTTTTTAAAACAGATGCAGTATGGTTAGACCCATCACCTAAAGGAAATCCTGTAAACTTAACAGACTATTTTACTAAACAATCTAAGGATGTATTAAAGCTAGTTGAGTTTTACGAAAGAGACGAAATGATTTTACATTTAACTGATGAACAATGGGAAAGATTTAACCCTATTTTCAGCTCTTTTTTAGAACAAATAAACACATTTGTTAGTGAAGATGCTTTAAGTATAGTTAAGCGATTAGGGTTGATATTATATCGTTTTTGCATGATTTTCACAGCCATTAGAAAGTTTGTAACAAATGATCATCACAAAGAAGTATATTGTTTGGATATTGATTTCGAAACAGCATTAACATTAACAAAAACCTATATTCAACACAGTATTATAATGTTTACTAATCTACCAAAGCAAGGAGAACAAGGACCATTCAAATCAGGTGAAAATAAGAAGAAGTTTTTTGATGCATTACCTAATAAATTTCAGAGAAAAGAAGCAATTGAAATCGGTAAAAAGTTTGATGTTGGAGAGCGTTCGGTGGGCAACTTTCTAAAATCATGCTTAGGTAATTACTTACAACAGCCTGAATATGGGGTTTATACAAAGATTATATAAATGAAAACAAAAACGGGAAAAATCAAGTTTAATTTTACTATTTTTGGTGATTAATGCATTTGCAAAAAAAACAGCTAATTCAATCTCTGTAATAACATACAACAAGTTTTACTACTAGTAGAATTTTAAAATGAAAATATAAATAATGCAAAAAGTAGTTGATATAATTGAGGACAAAATACTAGACAAGTATCCAGATATACTTGATATACTTTTGTGCGACCAAACAACAAAAAAAAATATATTTTGGGCTACTGATAATTATGAAA
>NZ_JBIPMS010000140.1:0-4015 GCF_044368995.1 Flavobacterium sp.
TCTTGTCATGATGTGGCGCCAAATGTTTATTATATGAACAATAATAATGGTGCCTCATTTACACATTATCAGTCAGGTGTAACTGCTGGATCCTATTCATTAGGAGTGCTTTCTAGCGGAGGAAACTATGCTTCATTATGGACAGATTATGATAATGATGGCGATGCGGATATGTTTATTTCTAAGTGTTCAGGACCTCCTTGTGAACTTCATAGAAATGATGGGAATGGTATTTTTACAGATATTTCAAATATTGCTCAAATCAACACAACACCCGTACAATCATGGTCTTCTGCAATTGCTGATTTTGATAATGATGGTGATATGGATATTTTAGTTGGTTCCAATGGAAATACAGGACACATGTTTTTTAAAAACAATTTAAATACTTCCAATACTACAGAAGAAGCGTTTACAAATATTACAATCGGTTCTGGATGGGATTTGGACAATAACATTAATAGAGATTATATAGCGTATGATTTTGATAATAATGGTTTTATTGATGTAATGGGTGGTGGAAATAAAATTATGTTTAACCAAGGAAATAATACATTTTTACCAGCAAACTATCCTAACGTTTCATTAGGTGCTGTTGGTGATTTAAACAACGATGGTTTTCTTGATATTTTAAACGGAAATACTATTCGTACTGCAGTTCCAAACGGAAATAACTGGATAAAAGTAACGTTTCAAGGTATTCAAAGTAACAGAAATGGAATTGGGGCACGTGTAGAAATTCATGGTGTTTGGGGTAAACAAATTAGAGAAGTTAGAAGCGGTGAAGGTTTTGAATTTATGAGCACCTTAAATGTTCATTTTGGAATAGGAAATGCTACAGCAATTACTCAAATAAAAGTAATTTGGCCTTCAGGTGCTGTAGATATTATTACCAATCCGAACATCAATCAAACTCTAAATGTTATTGAAGGCAACTTTCCATTAAGTGCGTCTTCATTCAATGGTAAAGAAGTTGTAATTTACCCAAATCCTACATCTGATTATTTAACAATTTCAAATATTGATCATTTGAATATTAACGCAATACATATAATTGATACAAATGGAAAAACGATTGGTAGAATCACTTCTAATTTTAATTCCATAGACGTTTCAAATTTAAGCAACGGAATATATATTTTAAGTATAGAAACCAAAGAAGGAAAGAAATTTGCCGAGAATTTCATCAAAAAATAAATTCAAAAAGCTAATAGAATTAATTTCATTTTCATCAATAAAAAAAACCCTTAACAGCTGAAGCTTTTAAGGGTAAATTTTAAAAAAATAAAAACTGTTTTATTGAATAATTAAAGTGGTTGCATATGATTTGTCGTCAAACATAACTTTAACTAAGTAATTTCCAGGGCTTAAATTACTGGTATTGATTTTATTTTCTAATTTAGAAATTTCTTTCTCCATAACTTCTTTACCTAATACATCAAATATTTTTACAGAAATATTTTCTACATTATTAGGTAATTCAATAGCAAAAATTTCATCTGCAGGGTTGGGATAAAGTTTAAATCCTGCCATACTAAACGAATCTGTACTCAGTGCAAAAGTGCCTGAAATACCATTTCCTTTAGTTGCGCCGTGGTATGCTAAAGATAAACTAGAACCTAAAGCCCATATTAAATTTATTGAAGCAGTTGAGTTTGTAAAAGTGTAATCCACACCTGCGGTGTCTCCAGTTGACAAAGCTCTTGTAGCAACGATTGTTCTAACTGAACCAGCAACAGTATTAGATGTTGTCGACCAACTTTGAGCTGAATCTGAATTTGGAGTACTTGTTGAACCAGTAAAATTTCTGTCAGTTAAAGTTGGTGTTGTACCTGATACTATCACACCATCACCAGTTTGAGACATTGTAGTCATTCCAAATCCAAGCCCTAACCAACTATTGGCCGGACCAACTAAAGTCATTGTTACCGTTGTTGAATTAGTATCAAACTTAACCGTATAACCTGAGGTCAAAGTTATTACTCCAGTACTGTGGTTTTGTGCGGAAACACTCACGCACGAAAGAAATAGTGTAAAAAGTAAAAATTTTTTCATAATTTAAAATTTAATAGTTAGAAATTTAGTAGATTAATAATTTTTTGATTATTTGTCTTTAAAGCATAATCAAGGGCTTCTTTATTGTAATTATCTCTAATTTTTACGTTTGGCTTCGCCAAAATTATTAGTTCAATAATTGGTAAATTGTTAGTATTTATAGCCATAATTAGAGCAGTTTGACCATTTGAATCTTGCAAATCAAGATTAGCTCCTTTTTCAATTAACAGTTTTGTAAATTCATAATTTTCTTTAATTACGGCTGCCATCAATGCTGTTCCACTTTTAGAAAGATGATTAATATTTTTTACATTTTGCAATAAATATTTAGCTACTTCAACATTATTATTATAAATGGCTAAAATTAATGTTGAATATCCATTTTCATTTATTTTATTTATGCAATCTAAATCTGACTTTAGAAATTCTTTTAATTCTAAAAGACTTCCATTCCTTGACACAGCAAAAACATCTTTTTGTGCAAAAGAAAATGAAAAAGCAAATAATAAGAAAAAAACTGTTTTCATAAATTAAAAAACTCGAATTAAATTAAATCCAAAAGCAATTTGTCCGTCATTCCAACTTCCGGTTGTGTTTCCTAAATATCCCGATTCATGCATGGCTTGGGAATTTGTAAAATGCATTTGAAATACATGACCACCTGTTTCTAAATCAAACCCAATAGATAGTGGGTTTTTAAAACCTGAATTAGAAGCACGATTTAAATGTGCCGCATAATCCATATTAAACGACCAGCGTTTAGAAAACTTATAACGTCCACCTAAACCGAAAGCAAATTGACTGTTATCTTGAAAATTATTGGCCACATAATTTTGATGAAAATGGGTTGGTGCTATTTCTAATGATAAATTATCATTGAATTTTCTTGAAATTAAAATTTGATTTACATAAGCCAATCGGTCTGTAAATTCTAATTTTGGTAATGTTATTTTCTCTAATTCTGTATTAATTGCTAAACTATTGAACCCGACAATTTCAAAAGGAAATCCTTGCTTTTTCTGGCCTGCAATTCTGAATTTTGCAGCAAATTCATATGTTTTTTGAAATCCAGAACGCGAGGCGTGAATAGTAATTCCGTTGGTTAATCCGTAAACAAATTGTATGCGAGTATTGGCTTCATCTAAACCAAAAAAGTCTTCAAATCCTTTGTCTAAATAACCAAATCGGTGAGCAATTACGAGATACAAATCGCCTTTTGCTGCTAATTTTGTAGCTTCTAAATTTACGATTTTTAAAGATTTAAATGCTGCTACTTCAAATTCATTTGCATCAGATATCGTATCGATTTCTTTAAGTAAATCGTCTTGAGCAACCATAAGAAAAGGCAATACACAAAATAAAAAAGTAATTTTCTTTATCATATTTATTTAATTTCAGCTTGATCTATTTTAATTTCTTCCAATAAAGAATCATAACCTATAACTCTTCCTTGAATAGTAATTATTTCAATTTGTTTTACATCTGAGTTTTTTTTCATCAAAACAAACACTTTTTCATCAATTATAAGGGTATTATTTTTAGAATCAATATTAGTTATTTTTCCTGTAACTGTTATTGATTTATCTAAATACTTTAAATTTGCTTTCGGCTCATCAAGTAAAAAATCTTGAGAAATTTGAGTTGCAGTTAAAGAAAAAATTGGTTTCTCGTTTGAAATATCTCTATGTGCATGATATAAATATTTGTAAGACACCAAAAGTATCGCAAACAGAACAACTATAACAATAATAATTTTTTTCATTAATTTTAATTAGCTACGTACAAACTTATAAATTATTTTGTAATATTGTGAGTATAAATCGATTTTAACATGAATAAACCATATTATTTAATTTTAATCACCTTGTTTTTTGTTTTTGGTTGTAGTAATAATTCGGAAGACGATTTAACAATTCCATTAACTTCAAATATAACAAAATACACTCAAGACATAAAACCA
>NZ_JBIPMS010000141.1:0-4001 GCF_044368995.1 Flavobacterium sp.
GTTGCGCAAACGGTACGGTCTTCATCAATTGATAGAAACACTTGGTCTACACTTTTGATATTTGACACAATAAACACGCGTTCGTCTTCTTTTTGAAATTCCTTACTTCCTTTTAAAGCACGTTGTTCGTCGTTATTGACAATTACTATAAGATAATCTCCCAACGCTTTGGCATTATTGAAATATTCGATATGGCCTTTGTGGATGGGGTTGAAATATCCGCTGACAATTATGGCTTTTTTCATTTTTCTGTGTGTTTGGTGTTGGATTTTTAGGTTTAGGATATTAGATAAAGCGTTTAAGGGTTGTTAATTACTAATTTTCAAATCTTTAAATTGCTACATTGACACATTTTTTAAACGGCTTCGCCTGGTGAGTCACAATTCATGTGTTCACAAGGCCGTAATAAAAAAAGGAAAATCCTTTTTAGTTATGTTCAAAAATTAACAATCCTCTTCCTAAAAATAAAGTGGTGATTTGGATGTTAACTTCTTTGTGTATTTCATTCTGTATCTTAGGCGCCAATTGCTGAATGTAGCTTTCATTCAGCGCTGGTCCTTCGATCACTATTTCTATAGTACCCGAATCGATACCTTGTGCGTAGTCGCCCAACACAAAAATACGCGTCACTTCCCCCATACGTTCTAGTATTTGAGTAATGATGTTGTCAATTCCGATATGTTTTCTGATAAGTTGTTGCAATGTTGCAAATAAAGGATGGTCGGTGTTGGCGCGGTACATCACTTTGGTTTCGGAAGCATCCCGAACTATATAACCAGCCTCACTTAAATTGTTCAATTCTTTGCGAATGGCGTTGGTGTTTTCGTTCATTTCTGTAGCCAAACCGCGTAAATATCCTGAGTTGGCTGCGTTTATAAAAAACTTAACCAGGAGGCGAATACGGGTTTTGGAAGTAATTAAACTGTCTAACATATCGTTATAATGAATAACAAAAGTACTCTTTTATTTTTATTAAAAAAAGATTTTACTAAAAATTAGATTTGTTTTCTAAATGTTAATTGATGGTATTTTGGTTTTTAAGACTTTTATTGAAGTTTTTTATGTGTTGTTTTAACATATTTTTGTCTTCTATAGACAGCCTAACTCTTTTTATAGTTAGATTTTTATAGGTTACTTTTAGATAAAAGGTCCGGTACCATTTTTTAGTTACGCCTATTCGTTTTAAAAAATAAGTATCTTTAAACTCAATTGCTGTTTTACTAATGGTTGGCCAAAGTAGAATTGGTATACATTTTTTAAATATAACAAATACTTCTTCTTCTATCATTTTGTAAATTTATGTGGGTTTATATCTACAAAAATATAAAAAAATAGTAGGCTATGTCGGTTATGTTAGGCCATCTTTAGCCCATCTATACTTTGGTTTTTACTTGTTAATGCGCCAAACGGCCCTAATTGACTTCAAATCAATACTTTAAATGTTTTAGGAATGTTTTATTTCGTATAAAAAAGTTTGTTTTACTTTCGCCTCTAAGAAAATTCAATTTATTTCAATATTCCTAATCTTTCTCAGGAACAATTTACCTTGCTGGTTATAATGTAACGCAAAACCGGGGCGTAATTTATGGGTTCGTCAAATGGAAGCGGGTTGCAATACTTCCTGAAACTTGTTAAATCAAAGAGTATTATAATTTAATAAGCAAAGAATTGGCTTCAAGTTTTGGCGTTACCAAAAATATTGATGCAAAAGTATAGGATATAAAAATTGAAATTGCCAATCTATTGATCTCGTTCATTAAAAACCACCCCTGGTATCCTTCACAAAAGATTACGAAAGAAAAAACCACTATAACCTGTGTTTTACCAGTGGCGTCAATAGTAAATTGGTTGGTTAGGCTTGTGGAGGTGCAACATTAAAATAATTTATCCGCCCATTTTGCAAGAGTATTACAAAAAACCCCTGCGAAAAATGCAATTAAATTTAATAAATCAAATCCGCCTAGTGTACCGCAATATATTTGTAAATGCATCGGAAGAATTATAATTTTTGAATTAAAATAAAAGATAAACTAAAAAAAACAGGGCTATGTGTAAAATCAATGCCAATAATGTTTACTTTTAACTTCATTTTTAACCTGTGTACCCTAAAGTACTAGCTCAAAAATATTGAATTATGTTTTGGATTTCAAAAAAGAAAGTAAGTTATAAAGAAGTATGGAATGATGGGTTTGTAGACCTACACAATCACTTGCTACCAGGTATTGATGATGGAGCAAAAACGATAGAAGACACACTTGTCATGATAGAGGCTATGCAAGAGCTAGGTATTACTGAAGCCATTGCCACGCCGCACTCGTATCCGGGGATGTGGGCCAACACAAAAAGCACCATCACCGAAGCCTATGCAACAGTACCCCATGACTTTATTACCGGTTGCAGCAGTGAGTATTTTGCCGATAGTTCCTTAGTAGATCTTATGAACAACAAGGAATTATTGCCCTTACCAAACAACCATTTACTGATTGAGTTTAGCATGATGAGCGCGCCCGTTTCGGGTTTGATGGATGTGCTTTTTACCTTAAAATTGAAAGGCTACCGTCTGATTTTGGCTCACCCAGAGCGTTATTTGTATTGGGAAAACAACTTGATGATGTTTGAAGAATTGAAATCGTTTGATTTGGAATTCCAAATGAACGCGCTTTCTTTATTAGGCTTTTATGGCGATCGTTGCAAAAAAGTAGCCGAACATTTATTATCCGAAAATTACTACGGCTATCTGGGAACCGATTTCCACAACCTGCATCACATCCACTTCGCTAACACAAATACGTTTGCAGAAAAACACTTGAATAACGTGATGCCCTTGGTACAAGCCAATCAAACGTTTAGCTTAAAATAACACCCTTATACCACAACAAAGAGCTACTATTGATCATCATGATCGCATAGTAGCTCTTTGTTTTTTATAGTATATTACGCCTTTTTAAACCATTTTTTTATAGTAGACCAAATACTTCTTTTATGACGTCTTTTGGTTTGATCTGCACCATAGCCATACCCGTAACCGTAGTTATATTTGTAACTGTAGGAGTAGCCATAGCCGTATTTATAACCATACCCTTTTTGTTGTCCTATATTGTTCAACACAATCCCTGCATTTTTGATTTTCTTCAAGGCTTGTAATTCGTTGATGAAATGCAGCAAGTTCTTTTCAGTATGGTTGGCGCGGATCACAAAAACTATCATATCCGACAAGTTGGCAATCAAAGTGGTATCGGTTACCAATAAGGTTGGTGCGGTATCGACTATGACATAGTCGTACTCTTTTTTCAATTCTTCCAGCAACAACTCAAACCGACCGTTGGACAACAACTCAGCCGGATTGGGCGGAATGGTTCCCGAAAAAATAAAATCCAATTTCAAATTATACTTCGCCCCTTTTTCGATGATATCGTCGAGTTGGGTCACCGTATCATGCAAATAATTGGTCACCCCTTTTTGGTGTCTGGAGATGTTCAACATCTTGTGCAGCTGCGGATTTCTTAAATCGGCTCCTACCAAGATTACTTTTTTACCCAAGGTAGAAAATGTGATGGCCAAATTCATCGATACAAAGGTCTTCCCTTCCCCTTTGATGGTGGATGTGGTAAAGATGACTTGCGAAGCTTTGTTATTTTTTATTAAGTAATTCAAATTGGTACGTAACATTCGGAACGCTTCGGATAAAACCGAACGGTCCAAATTTTTGACCATTTTTTCGTCATCCGTAATGTGCGGAATCTCTGCAATCACCGGAATCTCTTTCACTACCGCTTCTACATCTTTTTTACTGTGGATTTTAGTATCCATCAAAAAATAGATATAAATAATTCCTAAAGGAATACCTATCCCTAACAATAATGCGGCTAAATAAATAATGGCGTGTTTTGGACTGATGGGCACATCCACTGATTTAGCAAAATCCACCATCTTAATCGATGGATTGATGATCGCCAAGTTCACAGCAGCTTCTTCGCGTTTTTGCAATAAAATGATGTACA
>NZ_JBIPMS010000044.1:0-12168 GCF_044368995.1 Flavobacterium sp.
AGCTTGGTAATAACTTCTTGTCTTTTAGTGGTGTTTTCTATATATTTTACTGTAAATAATTGAAATGCTTTTGTCAGTAATGCAGCTGTTTTAGTCGCTTCAATCTCTTTATATGCTTGAATAATTTCAGCAACAAAATCGCCGCTTTCATTGTTAAAAAAATAGTGCAAACCACCTTCATTCATTGCAGCTTCAAAAATATCCACAAGTACGAATGTTTTTTCGGCGTGGTTTAAATCTGTTTTTAGCTTTTTATCCCAAATATGGGTGCCAACAGCTTCTATTATAGCTATTTCATCTTCAAATTGTAATACGGTTTCAATATTTTGCATGTAATGATTTTATTTTTTATTTGTTTTGAAATTAGTTTAATACTTCTTAATCCCTTATTTTCTTAAAAAGTTCTAATAAATATTTGGCACCTACAAAAGGAGATATTTCGTGTTGTACTACTTGTTTTTTTACGGATTCTACTTGTTTGATAATTTCCGGATGTTGGTAAAAGCTATTTTTCAGTTGTTCGTTTATAGTTTCCATCATCCAATATTGGTTTTGTGCTTCTCGGTGGCCATTAAAATAACCAGATGCTTTTGTTTGAGAAATATATTCTAAAATAATCGAATACACTTCTGAAATACCATCCGAAGTGATTGAGCTGCAAGTAGTGACTTTTGGTTGCCACTCCGAATCTTTAATAGGAAACAAATGCAAAGACCGGTTAAATTCTATTTGCGCCATTTTTGCCTTTTGGATGTTGTCGCCATCAGCTTTGTTAATTACCACTGCATCAGCCATTTCCATAATACCGCGCTTTATACCTTGTAACTCATCTCCGGCTCCCGAAATTTTCAAAAGTAAAAAGAAATCTACCATACTATGTACAGCAGTTTCACTTTGTCCTACACCAACAGTTTCAATTATAATAGTATCAAATCCGCAAGCTTCACATAAAATAATCGCTTCTCGAGTTTTTCGGGCTACACCACCTAAACTTTCACCAGAAGCACTTGGTCGTATAAATGCAAGTTCATCTTTTACCAATTCTTCCATTCGGGTTTTGTCTCCCAAAATACTACCGTGACTCAGTGTGCTGCTTGGATCAACAGCTAAAACTGCAACTTTTTTCCCAATGTTGGTTAGGTGTTTTCCAAACGCTTCTATAAAAGTACTTTTTCCTACACCAGGAACACCTGTAATACCAATTCGAACTGATTGATTCGCAAAGGGCAAACAACCATTAATGACTTCATTAGCTTTTTCAAAATGGATAGGATTGGTGCTTTCAATTAAGGTAATGGCTCTACTCAAAGCCACTTTGTCGCCTAAAATAATTTTTTCAATCAATTCTGCCGCACTAATTTTTAGCTTTCTAAACGCTTGAATATGCTTTGCTACCTGAGAACTTAGTATTTCAGGTTTTATTATTCCGTCTTTTTCGGAAAGTGCAGATATTTTATTATTTTTACTCAATTAAAATTGCTTTGTGTAAAAGTAATAATTTTTTTTAAATGAAGCCATTCCTGCTATCCGCTATATCTTAAATTTTACTCTTTAACAAGTAAAAATTAAGGATACCGCTCCTATCAGGGCTAGGGCATTAGTTTTCAAAAGAAGTAAATTTCATAATCAAATAAATAAAAGCCACAAATTCAAAAATATAAGTAAATGTCAAACATAATTTATAAATCTGAAAGTTATAAAATAATGGGTATTATGTTTGATATTCATTCAAATTTAGGGAAAGGATTTTCTGAAATTGTTTATAAAGATGCAATTGAATACGAATTAGAAAAATCTTTGATTTTTTTCGAAAGAGAGAAAGAATATAATGTTAAATATAAAGATATATTTTTGAAACATAAATTTTATGCAGATTTTGTGTTATTTGATAAAATCATTTTAGAAGTAAAATGTTGTAATTCTATTTCTGATTCGCACATTGCGCAAGCAATGAATTATTTGAAAGTTTCAGCCAATAAATTAGCAATAATTGTAAATTTTAATAATAATTCTTTAGAATACAAAAGAATTGTTTTGTAACATTTGTTAAATTCTAAATATGCAAAGTAAATAAAACATTAATATAAAATAATTTGTTGCAAATAAAGCTTTGCCACGAATTGACAAATTTAAATTTACAATATAAATTACATTTGTTCCTATTTAGTGAATTTTTTTTTTCGAATTAAAAAAAATAATAATTTGTGAATTTGTGGCAAAAATATAAAAACCTATTAAAACTATGAATTTCAATACAGAAGCTTATCAAAAATTAACCGCTATTGTAGGTGAAAATTTTATTTTTACGGATGCAGAAACACTTTTGAATTTTGGTCATGATGAAACCGAAGATTTGTCTTTTCCGCCACAAGTTGTAATTAAACCCGCTAATGCACAAGAAATTTCAGAAATTTTAATTATTGCCAATCAATATAAAATTCCAACTACTCCAATAGGTGCTAGAACAGGATTAAGCGGTGGTGCATTATCTGTTTTTGGAGGAATTGGTTTGTCACTTGAGCGATTAAATAAAATTATAGAGATTGACGAAAATAATTTGCAAGTCACTACTGAACCAGCAGTAATTACTCAAGTTTTACGAGATGCAGTTACACAAAAAAACCTATTTTATCCTGTAGACCCAAGTAGTATGGGAAGTTGTTGGATTGGCGGCAACGTTGCCGAAAATGCTGGTGGCGCACGTGCTGTGAAATATGGCGTAACAAAAGATTATGTATTGAATTTAGAAGTGGTATTACCAACGGGTGCTATTATTTGGACAGGTGCCAATACGTTAAAAAATTCAACTGGTTATAATCTAACCCAATTAATGGTGGGAAGTGAAGGAACTTTGGGAATTGTAACCAAAATTGTTTTAAAACTAATACCGCAAAATACACATAATGTGTTGTTATTGGTCCCTTTTTATAAAGCTTCTCAAGCTTGTGAAGCCGTTTCTGCTATATTTAGAGCTGGAATTGTACCCAGTGCCTTAGAATTTATGGAGCGCGATGCCATAGATTGGTCGGTTACCTATTTAGATGGCATTTCTGTTGATGTAAAACCAGAACATCAAGCCCATTTACTAATTGAAGTAGATGGTAATTACCCTGAAATTTTAATGCAAGAAGCAGAAAAAATATTGGAAGTGGTAGAACAATTTGAAATCGATGAAGTATTATTTGCAGATACAGAAGATCAAAAAAATGCCCTTTGGAAAATGCGAAGAGGTGTAGCTGAAGCTGTAAAGGCAAATTCAATTTATAAAGAAGAAGACACAGTGGTACCGCGTTATGAGTTGCCAAAATTATTAAAAGGAATTAAGGAAATTGGTTCAAAATACGGATTTCAATCAGTTTGTTATGGACATGCTGGTGATGGAAATTTACACGTAAACATTATCAAAGGCACAATGACTGATGACAATTGGAAAACAGAAGTTCCAAAAGGAATTCGAGAAATTTTTGCATTGACAGTATCTCTAAAAGGTACGTTATCTGGAGAACACGGCATTGGATTGGTACAAAAAAACTATATGAATATTGCTTTTAAGAAGGAACATCTGGAAATTATGGAACGCATAAAAGCAGTTTTTGACCCTAATAATATTTTAAATCCAGGGAAAATTTTCCCAGATGAATTGTAAAAGGGTTTTATTTTTTTAGATATCCTAACAAAACAGGATCTGCGTTTTTAAACGTATTATCCATTTCTGTTACTGTTGCAATGCGTTTTTTGTTAAGTTTTATCAAAATATCTTTTTCTGTGGTAAATAAAATCACCGTTAAAAACGGATTGTTGAGGTATTGACTTAAAAGCATAACTACATCTTCAATAGGCTTTATTTCTATAATTTCTTCAGATAGATATCTAAAAGTAATATTAAATTTTAAAGTTTCATTCTCTACAATCGTTCGGAAATATATATTTGTTAACTCGGTTTTTCCAACGGTTTTTCCCAAAGTCAACTTGGCAAAAGTGCCATTTGCTAAACTGGTTTTTAAATGTTCAAATATTACATTTATCTGCTCGGAATAGATCATTTGTTTTTTTGTAAAAGTACTAAAAGTTTAGTACAAAAAAAGTCCTCAATTATTGCTAATTCAGGACGGGTTATTTAATCTCGTTTCGGATTGTTTTTTTTATCGCGCTTTTCTTCTTTTTTTTCCTTAGCGGTTTTCAAAGGTTCCTTTTTTTGAACCTTTTTTGCGTCTTGACTTTTAGCCATGGGTGTCTAATTTAAGAATTACTTCACATTATTTGTTTTGTAAATATAACTTTTTTTCTGAAATGCATCAAGTTTAAATTAGGTTTTACTTGTATTGTTGAAAAAAAATAAAACAATAATTTATTAATCTTTCAATTTTGTCTAAAATTATTCAAATAGACTATATTTGCACCTCAAAAATCCAAACTTACAAACATGGGACTAATTAAGATATTTTCTGGAAAAGCAATAATTGCTTCAAAATTACAAGCCGTTGTTGAAGCTGAAAATGTAATCGTGATACAACGAGAAAACAAACAAAATTCAGGAAATACAGCCATAATTGAATTGTTTATTGAAGAAGACAATTTTATGAAAGTAAGAGATGTTATTGAAGATTTTAAAATGAATATGTAATTGTGGTAACTAGTGATTAGTAAATAGTGAAAAGTTTTATATAATTTACAAATCCTCTAACCCATTACCCAAAACCTTACACCCTAAAAAATGATTACAGTAAATGATATCGCCGTTGAATTTGGCGGAACCACACTTTTTAGCGATGTTACTTTCGCCATAAATGAAAATGATAAAATTGCCCTTATGGGTAAAAATGGCGCTGGAAAATCAACTCTTTTGAAAATTGTGGCAGGAGAAAATAAAGCTACACGTGGTAGTATTTCAGCTCCAAGCGATGCAGTAATTGCCTATTTGCCCCAACATTTGTTGACTTCGGACAATTGTACAGTTATGGAAGAAGCCTCTAAAGCATTTGCTGAGGTTTTAAACATGAAAAAAGAAATTGACGACATAAATGAGCAATTAACTATTAGAACGGATTATGAGAGTGATGTGTACATGAAATTAATTGAACGCGTTTCTGAACTTTCTGAAAAATTTTATGCCATTGAAGAAGTAAATTATGAAGCTGAAGTAGAGAAAGTATTAAAAGGTTTAGGTTTTGAACGAGAAGATTTTACTCGTTTAACAAAAGAATTTTCAGGTGGTTGGAGAATGCGTATTGAATTGGCTAAAATTTTATTAAAAAAACCAGATTTAATTTTGTTAGATGAGCCAACCAATCATATGGATATCGAAAGTATTCAGTGGTTAGAAGATTTTTTGATTAATTCGGCAAAAGCGGTAATGGTAATTTCCCATGATAAAACATTTGTAGACAATATTACAAATCGTACTATTGAAGTGACAATGGGTAAAATTTACGATTATAAAGCTGTTTATTCTGAATATTTAGAATTGCGAAAAGACAGAAGAATTCACCAACAAAAAGCGTTTGACGAGCAACAAAAATTCATTGCAGACAATCAAGTATTTATTGATCGTTTTCGAGGCACATTTTCTAAGACAGATGCAGTACAATCTCGCGTTAGAATGTTAGAAAAAATTGTTCCAATAGAAGTAGACGAACTAGATACCTCTGCCTTAAAATTAAAATTTCCGCCATCGCCACGTTCTGGACAATATCCATTGGTAGTAGAAGGTTTATCGAAAAAATATGGCGACCATGTAGTATTTAAAGATGCCCAAATGGTTATTGAAAGAGGACAGAAAGTAGCTTTTGTTGGAAAAAATGGAGAAGGAAAATCTACCATGATAAAAGCCATAATGAATGAAATTGATTTTGAGGGAAAATTAGAAGTGGGACATAATTCTCAGATTGGTTATTTTGCTCAAAATCAGGCGTCATTATTAGATGGTGAAATGACAATTTTTGAAACTATAGACCAAATTGCTGTAGGCGATGTTCGTACGAAAATTAAAGATTTATTAGGGGCTTTTATGTTCAAAGGTGATGATATTCAAAAGAAAGTAAAAGTACTTTCTGGAGGTGAAAAAACACGTTTGGCCATGATTAAATTATTATTAGAACCCGTAAATGTTTTGATTTTAGATGAACCAACGAATCATTTAGATATGAAAACAAAAGATATTATCAAAGATGCTTTACGCGATTTTGATGGCACATTAATTTTAGTTTCTCATGACCGTGACTTCTTGGATGGTTTAGCCACAAAAGTTTTTGAATTTGGTAATACACGCGTCAAAGAACATTTCGAAGACATCAAAGGGTTCTTAGCGTTTAAGAAAATGGAAAGTTTGAAAGAAATTGAAAAATAAAACTAAATTAGAAACAATAAAAAAGCTCCTTTGGGGGCTTTTTTTATGCGTTTTTGTAATGTTTAAACGGAAATAATAACATCCCAAAACATTCGCCTTGGTTTTTTCCAACGTGTTTGTGGTGCATTTTATGTGCACGTCTTAAGGCACGAGCATATTTGTTGTTGGCGTTTCTAAAAAGTCTAAATCGTTGGTGAATAAAGATATCGTGTACAAAGAAATAAGTTAAACCATAGGTAAAAATACCCAAACCAATTGCCAATCCGGATGCTAAAATTTTGTTTTGCCATAAGTAGAAAAAAAACATACTTACTACAGCATAAAATATAAAAAAAGCATCATTTCTTTCAAACCAAGAATCATGGTCTTTTTTATGATGGTCAGCGTGTAAACTCCAAAGGAATCCATGCATAATAAATTTATGTGAAAACCACGCCATAAATTCCATTATAAAAAATGTTAGAAGAAACACTACAATATACAACCACATAATTTTTGTTTAAAAGTTTTACAGTTAACTAACAATTTTTCATAATTAATCGGTTAAAGTAAATTTAATCTATATTTTACATAACAACGGGCTAAAAGCTCGGCTTTTTCGTAATCAGGCACTCTAATTCGTGTATTTTTTATTTCTGTTGAAGGAGTTGTTTTCAATCTTTTCAATAAACGTTTATAGTATCTGTAGGCTGTATAAACCCCAAACTTAGCTTCAATTGGTAATCGTAAAATGCCTTCGTATGCCATTTTAAAATCTGCTTCAATATCATCAATAATTTCTTTTTTTGAAGTTTCTGTTAGCTTATTCAAATCGGTATTTGGAAAATAAGTACGATTTAATCCTTCAAAATCAGCTTTTAAATCTCTCAAGAAATTCACTTTCTGAAAAGCAGAACCTAATTTCATAGCAGATTCTTTTAGCTCTTCATATTTTTTTTCATCACCATTCACAAAAACCATCAAACACATTAATCCAACTACATCAGCACTCCCATAAATATATTCGTGATATTCTTCAGTGGTTTTGTATTCTTGTTTTACTAAATCAAGTTTCATACTTTTCATGAAAGCACCAATTAAATCATGACTAATATTGTATTTGTTTACAGTATGTTGGAAGGAATTTAAAATAGGATTTAAACTAATTTTGTCCTGAATTGCATCTTCTAATTCTTTTTCAAATTTTTCAAACAAAAGTTCTTTATTATAGTCATGGAAACTATCCACTATTTCATCTGCAAATCTAACAAAACCATAAATGTTATAAATATCTTGTCTAATTGATGGTGCTAACATCTTTACAGCAGAAGAAAATGAGGTGCTATATGCTTTAGTAACTTTAACACTACAAGCAAATGAAACGGTATCAAATAATGCCTTCATATTATTGGTATTTTTTTATTAATTGAGAAACTAACTTACCTGATATTAATGCTGGTGGAACACCTGGTCCAGGTACGGTTAATTGCCCCGTAAAATATAAATTTTTAACTTTTTTGCTTTTTAATTTAGGTCGTAAAACGGCAGTTTGCAAAAGCGTATTTGCCATTCCGTATGCATTTCCTTTATAGGAATTGTATTCTGACTTAAAATCTTTAACACAGAAAGATTTTTTAAAGATAATATTTTTTCTAACACTTTGTTTTGTAATGTGTTCAAAACGACAAATTATTTTTTCAAAATATAATTCTCTTAATTCTTCAGTATCTTCTAAATTAGGTGCAATTGGGATTAAAAAAAAGCCATTTTCACAACCCTCTGGAGCGGTTTCTTTATTTGTTATAGACGTAAAATTTGCATAAAACAATGGATCTGATGGCCATTCTGGATTATCATAAATTTCTACAGCATGCTTTTCAAAATCAGAATCAAAAAATAAATTATGATGACAAACATTTTCTAATTTTTTATCAAAACCTACATAAAATAATAGGGAAGAAGGAGCAAATGTTTTTTTGTTCCAATACGCTTCAGAATATTGTCTGTTTTTAGCAGGTAATAGTGTTTCGGTATGATGGTAGTCAGCTCCAGAAAGTAATACATCAGCTTTAAATATTTCATTATTTATTTCAATACCAGTTGCAATATTATTTTCTACAATGATTTTCGAAATTGAACTATTTGTATGATATGAAACACCTAATTCAGTACCCATTTTTACCATTGCTTGTACAACATCATAAAAACCGTTTTTTGGTTGCCATGTTCCTAAACCAAAATCGGCATAATTCATAAAGCTATAAAAAGAGGGTGTATCTGAAGGTTTTGCTCCTAAAAACAATACCGGAAATTCTAAAATTTGTTGTAAGTTTTTGTTTTTTATTTTCTTACGAACATCTCTTTTGATGTTTGAAAAAAATTGGTCTATTTTTAATGCGGTTTGTGGTGTAATTAATTCTAAAATACTTTCACCTGGTCGGTACACTAAATCTTTGATTGCTATGTCGTAATTGTTTTTTGCGTTGTCAATAAATTCTTTTAATTTTTTACCACTTCCTTTTTCTATTTTTTCGAAATCGGAAATAATAATATTTAAATCA
This sequence comes from Flavobacterium sp., assembly GCF_044368995.1. Lineage (GTDB taxonomy): Bacteria > Bacteroidota > Bacteroidia > Flavobacteriales > Flavobacteriaceae > Flavobacterium. Next base: position 8,887 of record NZ_JBIPMS010000044.1, read on the forward strand.
TCAGAAACATCAAAATGCGTATCATTTTCAAAAAACACTCTGTATCCTGGCGATAATTTTTCTAAGCTATAATAATCAGAAGGTTTTTTATTAAAATCAGCAAAAAAACTTTCAAAAACATCTGGCATCCAGTACCATGAAGGCCCCATGTCAAATGTAAATCCTTTTGAAAAAAATTGTTGTGCCCGCCCACCTAAACTTGAGTTTTTTTCGAATACAGTTACATTATTACCTTCCTTAGCCAAGTAACAAGCCGCTGCTAAAGATGAAAATCCAGATCCTAAAATATGTATTGTTTTTGGCATCTATTTTAATTAAATTTTTTTAATTTATAATGTAAATAAAAAATCTTTTATATTCTCGATAGATTTTATATTCTTAGGAAGTGCTGTTTTGTCTAATGTTTGTGCTTTTCTACCAAAAATAAAAAGTTCGTTTAAATTGTCTTTTAATATGGTGTTTTTAAAAACTTGAATGTAATTTTCAATTTCACTTTCATTTGGTTCAACCGTTAAGTAAGTGATATATGTTATTTTCTTGAAATGATTATTTAATTCCAATAAATTTTCAATAGGTAAACTTCTTCCTAAATATATCGAATGATGACCTTTTGTTACTATTTCATGATGTAAAAATAAAAGACCTAAATCATGAATTTCATTAAAGGGTAAGTATAAAATATAAGTTTGATCAGAAACGCAATTTTGTTTAATTTGATATTTCTCAATTTCAATTAATATTTTTTGTTTAATCAGGTGAGAAATAAAATGCTCGTGAGCAGGAGTTATAGTGTTAGTAGTCCATAAAACGCCAATTTCTTCTAATAGAGGAATAAATGTTTCGAAAAATACGGCACTAAAACTTTTCTGACTAAGTAATTCATTGTAAGTTTTTACAAAAAGCGGTTGATCAAAATTTAACATTGCCATTTTAAAACTGCTTATCACATGATTATTAACAGTTTTTTCGGTTTGAATTTTAACTAAAAATTTTTCAATTTCAGTTTGATTCAGCTTTGAAATTTTAGAAATTTTGTAACCAAAATTAGTTAACAAAACAACATTTAAAAGTTTTTGTAGATTTTTTAAATCATATAATCTAATATTAGTATCAGTTCGCATGGGCTCAAGTAAATTATACCTTTTTTCCCAAATACGAATAGTATGAGCTTTAATTCCCGATAGGTTTTCAAGGTCTTTAATACTGAATGTAGATTTTATGTTGTTCATATTTTATTTAAAAAGTTTAAACAAAAGTACATAAAAATTAGTAACTATAGCTATAAAAATAAAAAAATCCTAAAAAACAAAGTTATTAAAGTGGCCACAATGGGATTCGAACCCATACGCCTTGAAGCACCACCCCCTCAAGATGGCGAGTCTACCAATTTCTCCACATGGCCAAAAATAAAAAAGAAGCTAAGCTGGCGCTTAACTTCTTTTTGTGACCCCGCTGGGATTCGAACCCAGGACCCCTACATTAAAAGTGTAATGCTCTACCAGCTGAGCTACAGAGTCGTAGCAATGAAGTTGTAATTTTTTAAATTTTGAAAATATTTTTGTGACCCCGCTGGGATTCGAACCCAGGACCCCTACATTAAAAGTGTAATGCTCTACCAGCTGAGCTACAGAGTCTAAAAACTATTTCTTCATTGCGGGTGCAAATATATGATGATTTATTTATTTCGCAATAGCTTTTTTGTAATAATTTAATATTTTTTTAATATTTAATTATAACCCCTTAATTAAGAAGTGTTTGATTCATTTTTGGTTAAAATTTCATTATTTTATTATACTTTTATACCGTAAAATTGCAACATAAATATGAAAATAATTCTTATTGGCTATATGGCTTCTGGAAAAACAACTATTGGGAGAATAATTTCAGAGTTGTTGGAATTGCCTTTTTATGATTTAGATTTTATTATTGAACAAGAAATAAAGGCATCGATAAGTGAAATTTTTGAACAAAAAGGGGAACTTTTCTTTAGAAAAAAAGAAAGAGAAGTTTTGGAATCATTTTTAAAAAAAACAGATAATTATGTTTTGGCTTTAGGTGGTGGTACACCATGTTATTATGATAATTTTGATTTATATCAAATAGAGGATATTAAAAGTTTTTATTTGAAAGCGTCTGTTAGTACAATATCGGAACGCTTGAAATTTCAAAAAAATACTAGACCAATTTTAACTAATTTAAATGATGAAGCGCTAAATGAATTTGTTGCAAAACATTTATTTGAACGCAATTATTTTTACAATCAAGTGCAAACAGTTATTTCTGTTGACAATAAAAATGAGCAGGAAATTGTTTCAGAAATTCTGTCTAAATTAACTTAAATAAACATAAGAATTTTGTTCTTCAAAAACTACTTGTACATGTTCTTGTAATGAAGTAGATAATGACAATCCTTTAAAATCAGCTTTTACCGGATATTTTTTATGATTTCTATCAATCAAAACGGCCGTTTTAAATTTATTTAAGGGTACGTTTAAGAAATGTTTAATGGCATAAATTAAGGTCGCACCTGAATTTAATACATCATCAACTAAAACTAAATTTTTATTTGCATAAGCTGCTTCAGGTAAAGAAGTAGTAATGCTATCCGTAGGATTTTGTTTGTTTATTTGTACTTCGCAAAGCGTAATTTTTATATCACTTATAGTTTGTAATTGTTTGGCAATTTTTTGTGCAAAAACAAACCCACTATTTGAAATTCCTGCTATAACCAATTCAGAATCATTAGCAAATGTTTCGTATACTTGGTAAGCAATACGTTTTGTTTTGTGTTCTATTTCTTTATGAGTTAAAATTATGTGTTGCATGGTTTATTTTTTTTCAAATGTAAAAAACAATTCTTTATTTGCACGTGGTTTTATCGAATTATATGTAACCGGAATTAAAATATAATAATTTTTGTCTGTCAATTGATCAAAATATTCTTTCAAGGGTAACAAAACTTAACCTATGTCCCAATATTCTTTATTTGTTACCATTTTTTATTCCGTGTAATCGTCAATATCTCTTCTGTCTTTTTTGGTAGGTCTTCCTTCTCCTTTTGCTCTGTAATGTTCTTTCGCAAGTTTAATTATTTCTAGATGTTCAAAGGTTTCGGGCGGTGTTTCATCTTTTCTATATAAATCTACAATTTTGGCGGCTACTCTACTAGGCGGAATGTCTAAAACTTTAATAATGTAGTTTATTTGGTCTCTTCTAAGCGTAATTTTGTCTAAAGGAAACACATCTCTGGATGCTTTTGCTTTTACATTATTTACAGAAACA
>NZ_JBIPMS010000006.1:0-39431 GCF_044368995.1 Flavobacterium sp.
GCTAAAAAAATTACTTTTCTTATTACTTCCTATTATTGGTTTTTCTCAAAACGTAATTTTATCGGACAATGCGAAAGTTAGTATTTTAACTTGTGGAACAGCACCTGTTTCCTATGCGATGTATGGACACACTGGAATTCGAATTACAGATAATGTAAATCAGATTGATGTGGTTTATAATTATGGTGCTTTTGATTTTACGACACCAAATTTTATTATGAAATTCGTAAAAGGTGATTTGCAATATTTTGTAACCAGCGAAAATTACTACGGTTTTGAGTACAATTACAAATTAGACGGCAGAAGTATTGTATCACAAGAATTAAATTTAACTTCAGCACAAAAGCAACAACTTTTAAATGAGCTCAACACCAGTCTGACTTCAGATGAACGTTTTTACACCTATAAATTTATTGATAAAAATTGTACGACTATGGTTGTAGATAAAATTAATAAAATTTTAGGCGAAGAAATTCTAAAACAACCAAAATCGGAACAAAGTTATAGGGAAATTTTATACCCATATATGTCGGATTTTTATATGAAATTAGGCATTCAAATTATTTTTGGAGCTAAAGTTGACCAACCTGCAACACGTTTATTTTTGCCTTTAGAATTGGAAAAAGTATTAAATACAGCTTCTCAAAACGAAAAAAAAATCGCAAAACCTACCAAAATTTTAAATACAGAAACCATCACAACGCCATTTTCTTATATAAATTCTATATATTCTTTATTGTTAGCGATTGTAATTTTGATTCTAATAAACAAAAAAGGTATTCAAATTACCTATTTTATTATTGCAGGATTGTTAGGTTTATTTTTCAGTTTAGTGGGATTGTTTTCTCTACACGAAGAAATTTTATGGAATTACAATATCATGTTATTTAATCCGCTATTGTTAATATTTGCTTTTTTCTATTGGAAAAATAATAGTCGAAAAACGCTTTTATTTGGACAAATTTGCATTGTTTTTACGCTAGTTTATTTGGCTTATATTGTAAACAAAATACAATTACTAATTGTATTGCCAATTGTAATTTTGCATTTGTTTTGGATGATTAAAATTGTAATTTTGGAGAAAAGACATAGTAAAAAATAATTTTTACCACAAAAAAAACTCCAAGCCTAAACTTGGAGTTTTTCATATTTATTCAAAACCTAACTACGCTTTTCCAGCAGCAATTAAATTTAAAGCTGAACCAGCTACAAACCAACCAATTTGGCTTTCGTTATAGGTATGATTGGCTAAAATAATGTCTTTTGTTCCATCTGCGTGAGCAAACTCTAATTTTAAAGGTTTGCCTGGTGCAAATTCTGTTAAATCTAAGAAATTGATGGTATCGTCTTCTTGAATTTTATCGTAATCTGCTTCATTAGCAAAGGTTAAACCTAACATTCCTTGCTTTTTTAAATTCGTTTCGTGAATACGAGCAAATGATTTTACTAAAACGGCAGTAACACCTAAAAATCTTGGTTCCATGGCAGCATGCTCGCGTGAAGAACCTTCACCGTAATTATGATCACCAACTACAATTGAAGGAATTCCAGCAGATTTATATGCTCTAGCTACAGCTGGAACTTCAGCATAAACTCCAGTTAATTGATTTTTAACCGAATTGGCTTTACCATTGAAGGCATTTTCTGCACCAATTAACATATTATTAGAAATATTATCTAAATGTCCACGGAAACGTAACCATGGTCCGGCCATAGAAATATGATCTGTTGTACATTTCCCGAATGCTTTGATTAACAACTTAGCACCTGTAATATTTTTTCCATCCCAAGCGGTAAAAGGCGCCAATAATTGTAACCTATCCGATGTTTCAGAAACTACAACTTCTACAGAAGAACCATCTTTAGCAGGAGCTTGAAAACCAGCATCTTCTACAGCAAAACCTTTAGTTGGTAATTCGTCTCCAACAGGAGGATTAAATTTTATGGCTTCACCTTTATCATTTAATAAAGTATCTGTTAAAGGATTAAAATCCAAACGACCTGAAATCGCTAACGCAGCAACCATTTCTGGAGAAGTTACAAATGCATGAGTATTCGGATTTCCGTCGGCTCTTTTAGAAAAGTTACGATTGAACGAATGTACAATAGTATTTTTCTCCCCTTTATCTGCTCCTGCTCTATCCCATTGTCCAATACAAGGTCCGCAAGCATTTGTAAATACTTTAGTTCCCATTTTTTCGAAAGTAGCAATAATGCCGTCTCTTTCTATGGTGTATCTAATTTGTTCCGAACCTGGGTTGATACCAAATTCTGCTTTTGGAGTAATTCCATGAGCCACTGCTTGTTCTACAATAGAAGCTGCTCTAGACATGTCTTCGTAAGAAGAATTTGTACAAGAACCAATTAAACCCCATTCTACTTTCAATGGCCATCCATTTAGTGCGGCTACTTCTTTCATTTTAGAAACTGGCGTTCCTCTATCTGGTGTAAAAGGACCATTAATATGTGGCTCTAATTCAGACAAGTTAATTTCAATTAATTGATCGAAATACTGCTCTGGATTGGCATAAACTTCTGCATCACCAGTTAAATAATCGGCAACTTTATCGGCAGCATCCACTACATCTTGGCGTCCTGTTGCGGCTAAATATCTTCTCATAGAATCATCGTATCCAAAAGTTGAAGTAGTAGCGCCAATTTCTGCACCCATGTTACAAATTGTTCCTTTACCTGTACAAGACATTGAAGTTGCGCCTTCGCCAAAATATTCGACAACAGCCCCAGTACCACCTTTTACAGTTAAAATATCTGCAACTTTAAGAATTACATCTTTGGCTGATAACCAGCCGTTTAATTTACCAGTTAATTTCACACCAATTAATTTCGGGAATTTTAATTCCCAAGACATGCCCGACATGACATCAACGGCATCAGCTCCACCAACGCCTATTGCTAACATACCTAAGCCACCTGCATTAACAGTATGAGAATCGGTACCAATCATCATTCCGCCAGGAAATGCATAATTTTCTAAAACAATTTGGTGAATAATTCCTGAACCTGGTTTCCAAAAACCAATTCCATATTTATTTGAAACAGAAGAAAGAAAATCGAAAACCTCCTTTGATTGTGTGTTTGCAAAAGCTAAATCTGTAGCCGCTCCAATTTTGGCTTGGATTAAGTGGTCACAATGAACCGTGGTTGGTACTGCTACGGTTTTTTTTCCAGCATGCATAAATTGCAACAAAGCCATTTGTGCAGTTGCGTCTTGACAAGCTACTCTATCTGGGGCAAAATCTACATAATCTGCTCCTCTTTTAAAGGTTGAGGTAGGATTTTTTTCCCATAAATGAGAATATAATATCTTTTCAGTTAAAGTAAGTGGACGACCCACCAACTCACGTGCTTTATCCACACGAACAGCCAGGTTTTCGTACACTTTTTCAATCATTTTGATGTCGTATGCCATACTATAATTTTATTATTTGATTGTATTATTTTTAATTTGTGATGCAAATTTAACCAATTCTTTTTAGATTAAAAAATTTATAAAAAAAAAACGATATTATTGGAATTATTATATGTATATATTCGATTTTAATGATTTTAATTTAAAAATACAACAGAAAAGAGGTGATGATTTAAGAATTCGTAATTTAAATAATTTAAACTACGAATTTCGAAAAAAAAGGGGTGTATTTTATCAAATTAATAAAATGTACTGCTTTTAAAATAGTTTTCTAATGATATCTTCTTCCGAAATACCTTCTGCATCCGCTTTGTAGTTTTTGACAATTCTGTGACGTAAAATTCCGAATGCTACCGCTTGTACATCTTCTATATCTGGAGAGAATTTTCCATTAATAACTGCATTTGTTTTTGCTGCTAAAATTAAATTTTGAGAGGCACGTGGACCAGCACCCCAATCTAAATAATTTTTAACAAAATCTGGTGCTAAAGGATTATTTGGGCGCGATTTTGAAACCAGCGTTACCGCATATTCAATTACATTATCTGTAACGGGAATTTTTCGAATTAGGTTTTGATAAGCAATAATTTCTTCTGCAGAAAACAAGGGATTTATGGTTGTTTTTATATCTGAAGTTGTTGCTTTTACCACTTGAACTTCTTCTTCAAATGAAGGATAATCTAAATTTATAGCAAACATGAAACGATCTAATTGTGCTTCAGGCAAAGGATAAGTTCCTTCTTGCTCAATAGGATTTTGAGTTGCCAATACAAAAAAGGGTAAATCTAATTTAAAGCTCTGCCCCGCCACAGTAACTGATTTTTCTTGCATGGCTTCCAATAAAGCAGCTTGTGTTTTTGGTGGTGTTCTGTTAATTTCATCTGCCAAAATAATATTAGAAAAAATAGGTCCTTTTATGAATTTAAAATTTCGTGTTTCGTCTAATATTTCACTTCCTAAAATATCTGAAGGCATTAAATCTGGGGTAAATTGAATACGCTTAAAATGCAAACCTAAAGCTTCTGAAATCGTATTTACCATTAAGGTTTTTGCTAAACCTGGCACACCAATTAACAAAGCATGTCCGCCAGAGAAAAGACTTAAAACAATCTGATTGACTACATCATCTTGACCTACAATAACTTTAGCAATTTCTTGTTTTAATTGCTTTTGCTTATTTACTAATTTTTCAATTGCTGCTACGTCTGACATATCTTAAGGTGAAAGGTATTGGGTATTAGGTAAAAGGCTTTGGAATACTAATCTATTTTTTTAACCAATTATTTTCAAAAGTACACTCTTTATAATCGTTACTTACTTTAATATAATTTTTTTCAATTTTTTCGGCCATCCATTTTCCAATTTCTTGCAATTGTTTATCAGAAAGGGCTAATTCTTTAATTTTGATATAATCTGAACCAAAATCTGCTTTATGTTCATCTGTTTTTTTATTAACTTTAAGAATTTTAAAGAATTTTGTTCCTTGTCTTTCTTGATCTAAAATTACTTTAGACATTTCAGCTTGAGAAATCCCATTAACCTGATTGTACAATGCTGGATCTAATTTTGAGATTTCAAAACGAGGTTCTGAAGAACGCGGATTTAATAAAAGTCCACCGTTATTTTTTGTGTCTTTATCATCTGAAGAAGCTTTAGCAGCGTCTTCAAAGGTAATTTCTCCTTTTTCAATTTTAGCACGTATTCCATCAATTTTTTCTGAAGCTTCTTTCATGGCTTTAGAGGTAACTTTTGGACTTACTAAAATATGACGTAATTCGATATCTTGACCAATAATTTTTTCTACAAAAATAATATGAAAACCAAATTCTGTTTCAAAAGGTTCTGAGATTTCACCTTCATTTAAACGAAAAGCCACATCTTTAAATTCTTTTACAAACTGTGTTTTTTTATTCATTTTGTAATATCCACCATTGGAGCTTGAACCTGGATCTTCCGAATAAATTACGGCTTTACTGTAAAAACTTCCACCGTTATTAATTACATCGTTTCTAATTTCTTTTAATTTATCAATAGCTTTTTGCTTGTCTTCTTTAGAAATTACTGGTTTCACTACAATTTGAGACAATTCGATTTCTGCACCAATTGTTGGAATTTTATCTGCTGGAATCTTATTAAAAAACTGCTTTACTTCATCTGGTGTTACCGTAATTTCATCAACAATCTTACGTTGCATTTGAGAAGTCAACTTGTTTAATTTAATGATTTCGAAAAAATAACTTCTAAAATCTTCTTCATCTTTTTTCTTATAATATTCAAATAATTTTTCTTTAGAACCAATTTGTTCTACCATAGTATTCATTTGGCTATCCATAAAAGTATTCACTTCTTCATCTGTAACCACTATACTATCCTGAACAGCTTGATGGGCATATAATTTATCTTCTAATTGTTTTCCTAATAATTCACATCTTGTAATTTTTTCAGTATCTACACCTTGCGTTTTTAATTCTAAAAGCATTAAATCTATATCAGAATCTAATACTATATAATTTCCTACAACTGCTGCAACACCGTCAACTTTTTGCTTCTTTTGTGCAAAAGTAATTGTTGAAAATATTAAAAAAGTAAGCGCTAAAAGATTGGTTTTATTTATAAATTTCGAAATCATTGGTTTTATTGGCATCATTGGTTATTTCTGTTTTTATTATTTTAATTGCTGTTTAACATATTCAAAAACAGCGGTATTGATACTTATTTTAAATTCTTTTTTTAACTCATCTACCCAAGTGGACTCTAAATACTGTTGGTAATCGTTAATTACTTTACTTTTACAATCTTTAAGTGCTTTTGTTTCTGCGGGTTTGGTGTTTTTTACATTAACTACAAAACTATAATTTGCATCTTTATACGTGTTGTTTGCGCCCATTGATAGTTTTGAAATTTTATCTAAAATATCATAATTTTTCTCAAATAAACCAGATTTCACCATGATAGCTACTTTATCATTTTTATTTAATTTAGATTTGACATACTCAATACTTTTTCCTTTTTGAAGCATTTTTTGAGCCGATTCAATCACGGTTGCATCTGTTGACGACAAAATATCTACATCAAATCTTTCTTTCCAGTTGTATTTAGATACATTAGAATTATAGAAATTTTGAAGCCCAATAGTATCTGTTTTAGATTTGTCCCAAATTTCTTTTTCCATCAAATCAAATAATAACAAACCATCTCTGTATTCGTCCATTACATTTTTAAAATCGATGAATTCGTTTTCTAAATTATCAGTATAATAGGCAATTAATTGTTCGTCTTTCCAAGATTCGAATAATTCGGCTACTAACTTTTTTACAGGTTTCGTAGAAAGTTTATTTTTTTGTTGCGATTGCATGTAGCTTGCAAATGACATTGTAGGCACTTTTCTAGTTTTGTTTATCACAAGCAAATTGTCTTGTATTGAAAGGTCTTCTTTTGGAAGTTCCCAAGTTTGACTATAAATTGCATCCGTAACCGTTTTTTCAATATTCTTGTATTCCGATTTATTGACTTCTTGAGCATATTTTATTTTCAATTTACTAGCCAAAGTATTGGTAATAATTATAGAACGCTCGTCTCTTTTAATTTTATTTTCTAATTCGGATTTTGAATCAGCAAGCGATTTTACTGGATGTTTTTCTATTAATTTTACAATATGCCATCCAAAACCAGATTCAAATGGTTGAGAAATATCACCTTTATTTTGTAATGAAAACGCGGCGCTTTCAAAAGCTTCAGAACTCAATTGTCCTGTTCCAAAACGCTGTAAAATACCACCTTTAACCGCAGTAGATTTATCTTCAGAAAACTGACTTGCTAATGCTTCAAAACTTTCGCCTTGTTGAATTTTTTTAGAAATATCATCAATCGTTTGTTTGGCTTTTAACTTTGCTTCTTCTGAAGCGTCTGTTGGATTTAAAATCATAATATGGGCAACAGTTACTTCACCTTTATTATCTCTTGTATCAGTTACTTTAATTAAATGATAACCAAAACGGGTACGAACTGGGTTTGAAATTTGTCCAATTGGCGTTGTAAATGCTGTTGATTCAAAAGGGTACACCATTCTGAAAGCAGAAAAATAGCCTAAATTACCTTTATTGTCTGCAACAGAGGGATCTTGAGAATTGGCCAATGCAATTGATTCAAAACTTTCTCCTTTTTCAATTTGTTTTTTTAAAGCAAGTGCTTTATTGTAAAAAACCAATGTGTCTGCGCCTTTAATACTTTCATCAAATGAAAGCAAAATATGAGAAGCTTTTACTTCTTTTACACTTCTGTTATAAGCTTCTTCAATTAATTGATTGGTAACTTTTGAATCATTTAAATACGATTTAGAAAGTTGATTTCTATAGGAACTTAGTTCGTTTTGGTACTTTGAATTGTTTTGCAAACCTAATTTATAAGCCTTATTTACTTTTAATTTATACCCAATAAATAATTCTAGATATTGATTTAAATCTTTCTGTGAATCATCTTTGACTAAATCTAAATTTTTAAGATAAATTCTTTTAAATTCATCAATTTTATACTCATTGGAATCAATAGTAAAAAGCACCTCTTTTGTTGAGTTTTGGGCAATTGAATTAAAGCATATTGTTAAAAATAATACTAAATAAAAGTTTTGAATTTTCATTTTTTTAAATTGGTTTTATTTGCAATAAGCAAAAATAGGAAATGATTACAATTAAACAACTAATTGGAGATTTATTAACTAAATTTTTAGATTTTTACATCTTAATCTAAGCGGTTTTAATTCAAAAAAAATCTCAACTTTAAAAATTGAGATTTTTTTTCTTTTATTTTCTGTTTTCCCTTGCTATTAATGTATTTTTCAAAAGCATTGCAATTGTCATAGGTCCAACTCCTCCTGGAACTGGTGTAATAAATGATGCTTTTTTGGAAACATTTTCGAAATCAACATCTCCCACAATTCTGTATCCTTTTTCAGTTGTTTCATCAATAACACGAGTGATTCCTACATCTATTACCACTACGTCATCTTTTACCATTTCAGCTTTTAAATAATTTGGCACACCAAGCGCTGAAATTATAATATCTGCCTGTGAAGTAATTTGCGTAATATTTTTAGTGTGAGTATGTGTAACTGTTACCGTTGAATTACCTGGAAAACCTTTTCTTCCCATTAAAATACTCATCGGACGGCCTACAATATGACTTCTTCCAATAACTACAGTATGTTTTCCTTGCGTTTGAACTTTGTATCTTTCCAATAATTCTAAAATTCCAAATGGTGTAGCTGGAATAAATGTACTCATATCCAAGGCCATTTTTCCAAAATTTTCGGGATGAAAACCATCTACATCTTTTGATGGATGAATAGCCATAATAACTTCCTGAGTGTCTATTTGTGGAGGTAAAGGTAATTGTACAATAAAACCATCAATATTTGGATCTTCGTTTAATTCAGTGATTTTTTTTAGTAATTCTGTTTCAGAAGTAGTACTAGGCATTTTTATCAATGTCGATTCAAAGCCCACTCGTTCGCATGCTTTTACTTTACTACCCACATAAGTTAAACTTGCCCCATCATTTCCAACAATAATTGCCGCTAAATGAGGAACTTTTTCACCATTTGATTTCATTTTTGCTACTTCAGCAGCAATTTCCTCTTTAATTTCTTCAGAAACTTTTTTTCCGTCTAGTAGTTGCATGTTTTTAGTCTTAAAGTTGTAATGTCTTAAAGTCTTAAAGCCTAAAAGTAATAAAGACTTTCGACTTTAAGACTTTTGACTTTAAAACTTTCGACTTATTTATTTCATTCCTGGCATAGATGGCATTCCTTTACCGCCCATCATTTGCATCATTTTCTTTCCGCCATCGCCTTGCATCATTTTCATCATTTTGCTCATTTGATCAAATTGCTTCATTAACTGATTGACATCTTCAATTTTTCTACCCGCACCTTTGGCAATGCGCGTTTTTCTTTTCACATCAATTATTGCGGGTTTACTTCTTTCTTTTGGTGTCATGGATTGAATAATGGCTTCTACATGTTTAAAAGCATCATCTTCAATTTCAACATCTTTTAAAGCTTTTCCAGCACCAGGAATCATTCCGACAAGGTCTTTCATGCTTCCCATTTTTTTAATTTGTTGTATTTGCGCTAAAAAATCATCAAAACCAAATTCGTTTTTTGCGATTTTTTTCTGGATTTTTCTAGCTTCTTCTTCATCATATTGTTCTTGGGCTCTTTCTACCAAAGACACTACGTCACCCATTCCTAAAATTCTTTCCGCCATACGAGAAGGGTAGAACACATCAATGGCATCCATTTTTTCTCCGGTACCAATGAATTTTATGGGTTTATTTACTACCGATTTAATTGAAATTGCAGCTCCACCACGTGTATCTCCATCCAATTTGGTAAGAATAACACCATCAAAATTTAATCTATCGTTGAATGCTTTTGCTGTATTAACAGCATCTTGACCTGTCATCGCATCTACGACAAATAAGGTTTCTTGAGGCTGAATGGCTTTGTGAACGTTTGCAATTTCGTTCATCATTTCTTCATCTACAGCTAAACGACCTGCAGTATCAATAATTACCACATTAAATCCGTTGGCTTTTGCATATTTTATTGCATTTTCAGCAATTGAAACGGCATTTTTATTTTCTGGTTCAGAATATACTTCCACACCTATTTGTTCACCCACAACGTGCAACTGATTAATTGCTGCAGGACGATAGATATCACAAGCAACTAATAGTGGATTTTTTGATTTCTTTGTTTTTAAAAAATTGGCAAGTTTACCCGAAAAAGTAGTTTTACCTGATCCTTGCAAACCAGACATTAAAATTACGGTTGGATTTCCAGATAAGTTTACTCCTGCAACATCGCCACCCATTAATTCGGTCAATTCATCTTTAACTAATTTTACCAACAACTGGCCCGGCTGTAATGTAGTTAAAACGTTTTCACCAATTGCTTTATCTTTCACTCTTGTAGTAAAATCTTTAGCAATTTTAAAATTCACATCGGCATCTAACAAAGCACGACGTACTTCTTTTAAAGTATCAGCAACATTTACATCGGTAATTTTCCCGTGTCCTTTTAATATATGAAATGCTTTATCTAACTTATCGGTAAGATTATCAAACATAATAATTGAGCTTTTTAATGAAGTGCAAATATAAGTTAAAGTTGTAAAGTAACAAAGTGAGCTTCTTGCAAAATTTTAATAATTAAAAATAAAAAAACCGTTCTGACAAGTCGGAACGGTTTTTTAACTTATGTAAAACATATTATTTTTTAGAACAACATGATTTTTTTTCAGTTGAAGCACAAGACTTTTTGTCAGCTTCTTTTTTGTCTGAGCAAGAAGACTTTTCAGTTTTTGCTTTTTTCTTTTCTTTTTCTTTTTCCTTAAAGTTTACTACTGAAGCAGAAGAAACCATAAATGCCATTAAGGCAACAATCGACAATACTTTTTTCATGATATTTATTATTATTTGTTATACTAATTAACTTATATATTTCAAAAGTAATAATTTTATATTACTTAAATGATAAATTTTTCTTAATTTTTATCAAAGGTTAAATAATCAGTTCCGCCATTACCACCACTCACATCAATCAATTGAATTTTTGTATCGGTTCTTGAAACAATATCCCAGTCATCCGATAATTCTAAAAAGTTAGCTGGAGTAGTAAAAGCAATATTAAAATCTAAATCATTTAAAGTATCGTCATTACTATTTGTATCCGTAACTGACCAAGTTCCTGATGTTGTTAATCCGTTTCCCACTGCTGTAAGTACATTATTAGACCCAAATGTAAAATTATAACCTGTAAAATTAGTAGTTTCGTTTACACCAGAATCTACATAATTTGTAATACGCCAAGTTCCTGATATTACGGTATTAATTACTTGTGTTTGGTTTACATTTGTTGGAGAATCATCGTCATCACTACACATGGAAGCCACATTAAGCACAAATAAAACCGCTAAAACTGAAATTATTTTAATATTTTTCATAACTTAATTTATTATAGTTTATAAACAAATATAGTGTTTTTTTATTAAAAACTTGAAATACAATACTTTAATTCTTACAATTGCCACCGCATCCTAAATTAAAAACGGCTTGAAATAAAAAGAAAACACCAAAAGGAATAAATATCCATTGCTTTTCATCGTATGCGGTGTAAAAACAAAATAAAGCAATTGCTATTCGGAAGTAGCGCATAAAATGCCACTGATTTAAAAATATTTTTTTCATAATTTAAAATCTTAAAATTGGAAGTAAATAAATGGCTGTGGGCCTGCTGAAGCTGTGGCGTAAACCAACCAAAAAACCAATCCTAAAACAATAGCTCTTGTAATTAAAGGCATTGCTTTAAAGACATTTTGAATAGCAATAGTAACTTTTTCAGGAATGTAATGCCAAAAATACCCTAAGAACATCAAAATAAATACATTTTGATAGCCTTGAATAATAGTGAACCACTGATTGAAATCGAAAGTTACATTCCCGATATTTTCAATTATTTGTAGCGCAATTGTAAAATCTTTTGCTCTAAAGAAAATCCAACAAAAGGCCACAAAATGAAAAGTTACTAAAATAGCTAAAAACTTTAAAAAAGGTGTTAAGAAAAATATACTACGTTTTGCCGGCGGATAATATTCTATAAATATTTTATGAATAGCGAGAGCCATACCATGTAAAGCGCCCCATATTATATATCGTAAACTAGCACCATGCCACAAACCACCTAACAACATAGTTGTCATTAAGTTCACATTGGTGTACATTGTTTTTTCTTTTTCTTTTGAGAATAAAAAAGTGAAAATAAATATTGTTGTTGAAGCAACTGCTAAAATTAAAGGAATGTTACTGGTTTTAGAAAACGAAATTCCCCAAATTATGGTAATTATAAAAAACAAACTTGGAAATAAAAATCCTACAAAAGTTCCGTAACGATTTCCGCCTACTGAAATGTATAAAAAATCCTTTAACCAAGTAGATAAAGAAATGTGCCAACGGCGCCAAAAATCTGTTATTGAAGTCGATTTATATGGCGAACGGAAATTGGTTGGTAATTTAAAACCCAATAACAACGCTACACCAATTGCCATGTCTGAATATCCAGAAAAATCGCAATAAATTTGAATCGTATAACCATAACAAGCCATTAAGTTTTCGAAAGGTGTATAGCTATTTGGTAAATCGAAAACACGATCAACAAAGTTTAATGATATGTAATCTGAGACTACTGTTTTTTTAATTAATCCACCAATAATTAATAGAAAAGCACGATTAATATCGTCTTGTGTAACATTTAATTTCTGGTATATTTGTGGTAAAAAATCTTTTGCTCTAACGATAGGTCCAGCTACTAGTTGTGGAAAAAATGAAACAAAAAACAAATAATCCATAAAGCGTTTTGTGGGTACAATTTCTTTTCGATATATTTCAATAATATAACTTATAGATTGAAATGTATAAAATGAAATTCCCACAGGTAAAATAACATCAAAAAACGAAAACTTTTCTCCAGTTAAGCTATTAAGGGTGTCTACTAAAAAATTGCTGTATTTGAAATAGCCTAGAAAGCCTAAATTTAGAATAATACTAAATGTTAAACATAACTTTTTATAAAAAATACTTGAAGTACGATGTACTAAATTACCTAAATTATAATCGACAACAGCAGAACCCAGAAGTAATAAAAAATAAATTCCACTAGATTTATAATAGAAAAACAGCGAAAATAAAATTACGTAAATCATTCGCATGGTGTCTGCTTTTCTGAGCAAAATATACCAAAAATAAAAGACTAAAAACAAACCTAAAAATAGCCCCGTATTAAAAAGTAATGGTTCTTTTTCGTTGTAAACAAACCATTTTTCAATTACTTCAGTAGTAATTATGCCTATATTTTTATAAAACCAATCTCGCAACACTATATTTTATTTTTCAGATTTAAATAATTCATACGATTGAATAAACGCATCGAAAAATAATTCGCCTTGTTTATCATAACCTGTATTTGAATAATGCACTTTGTCTCTTGCCATTAATCCCATTTTTGAATTAATGGTAATATTTTTATTTCCACCAAAAATATCTAATAAATTCCATACAGCATAGTTTTCTGCTGGTGCCATTTCAATAATTTTCTCGGCATATTTTTCAATATAAATATTTTGAGATTTTCCATGTAAAACTGAAGGTGGTGGCGTAGTTAGTAAAAAAGAAGCTTCTGGACACTTCTGTTTTATTCCGTCAATCATTGTTTTTAAATTTCCGAAATAAGTACCAATATCTTGTTTGTCAAAACTTTCATTTGTTCCTAAAGAAATTATATATAAATCTGCTTCTAAACTTGGTAATTGATCAAAAAACAAAGGGAATTTATTAAAATCACTACTTTTTGCGCCATTTACTCCAATAGAAGAATAAGTAATACCTGGATTTTCATTTTCTAAAATTAAGCCATTTAATGCGTATTCAGTACTGTTTTCATTTCCTATAATTGTAATTTTATCAATCGGTCTTTCAGAACTATAAACATTATATAATGATGTGTTTTCTAAAACAATCGGTTCATAACTATATTTTACAGTTGAAATTGTTTTATAAGTTGTAACCGTTTTGCCTCCAGGTATTTTTAAAATTTTGCCATCTCTAATATTATCAGAAGACAATCCGTTGGCTGATTTTAATTGTTTTAATGAAATGTTATATTTATCAGCAATGCCACCTAAAACTTCACCGGGTTTTACTTTATGAGCACTTATTGCGGGTGTTTTAACCGCCACTTTCTCTTGAACAATATTGCTTTTTTTCGCAAAGGACACATTAAAAATGTTTTCGTTTTTAGGCGAAATGACTTTCAATTTTGTGAAATCGAATTGGGCATCTTTAACTAGAAGATCAATATGAAAATTCTTTTGTTTAGGTTCGAAAGAAATCCCACTAATCCCTACTGGTTTTGATACTTCTGCATATAAATTTCGAGTTGCAGAAAATCCGCTAGAACTATTAAATTTAATAGGTGAACTGTTATTAGTACTTGCTAAACTATATGGAAATGTGAAACCAAAACCGGCATTTCCAAAATTTTGCTGCATTCTGTATCGTATTTTTGCTGTAAATATATCTGCTTGAATATGCGAATCACCAATGTGAACTATTCGAAATTTTCTATCTTGATTTTCTTCTAATTGGTATAACTTATCAAAAGTTGCGGTTAATGCTTTTTCATTAGAAATAACATTATTAAATGCTTCAAAATTAGTAGTATCAATAGCAACCGTAGCACTATCTATAGCAACTTTTACAGTATCGTTTTGCGAAAAACCAAATGCTGTAAAAAATAATATATATATAAACTTATTCATTTAAAGTATCTTTTGTTATGGGTACAGAATCTAGTACCTTTGTTTTGGGTTGGGTTTTTTTCTTAGCTAAAGCTCGTAATATTTTGTACTCTTTATAACCTGTATCTATTTGTTTATAAATGAGTTGTGCAATTTCTTTCGCGCCTCTATGATTAAAATGCGTGTAATCTTTATTTGCTTTTGCTGGTACATTTTCCACCCATTTTACCATAGAACCATCTCCACCCATAAGGGTATACAAATTTACTAAACCAGCTTCCGATTTTACAGCATATCGCTTTTGAGCCATAATTAAAGGGGCAACGGCTGAATCCGATTTCATTTGCATATCGTACTTAGTTGATTTATCGGCAGTTGTAATAATTAAAATTGCAGCTCCTGGAAAGCATTGTTTTACATGATTTACTACAGAAGTCATTTTTCTTTCATACCAAGAATAATTTAATGAATCATAATTTAAAACATTAGTACCAAATTGTAAAATAATTAAATCATAACCCAACTTTTGCTGAAAAGCGTTCATTAAATCAATATTAAATGAACCTAAAGGCAAACCAGAATTTCCTCGAGAAGAAAAATTATCAACATGAATTCCTTTTCCATTATCAAAATTAAATCCGTAAAATGGAATTGAATCTGCTTTTATGAAATTTACTTTAACCTTTTTTAAAGTAGTACCAATTTGAGTTGTATTTAAAATGGCGTTTGGCGTAAGCTTTTTATAAACTGTATCTTTTCCAATAACTTGTCGTAACATTGCTTTTTTATTTTTAGAACTTCCATAAAAAAGTGTTGGATTATTTAAAATACTTGAAAAGCGATTTCTTCCTGCTTTATATTTCACCCATGTGGTATTTACGGTATCTTTTGCAAAAAAAACAGAACCATTGACACCAAATGAACGCAACGGGCTTTTTGTTTTTAAATACGATTGTGTTTTCCAATTTAGAGAAAATTCATGTAAAATAGACCCTCTAGAGGCCGCTGATTCTGATGTAATATTTACAAAACCAACACCTTCTCCTCCAAAAACTCTTTGAAATTGCGTACGAACATCTTGAACAATTAGATCGCCATCAGTCATAGAATCTCCAAAATAGGCAATTCGTGCTTTTCCTTTTTGATTGGTTTCTAATTGGTATAATTTTTCAAAAAACGGAATTAGGTATTGATATCCTTTATATTGTTCGAATTTCTCGCTAGAAAATTTTATTCCAAGTGGATTTTTGACAAAAGAAATGGTTTTGTTGGTTAAAGTGTCTTCTTCAGAAAGATTGGCGCCTTCGGCCACCGCTTCTAACATCAAACTATCTACTACAATATTTTTGCTATTTGCGGTTGCTTCAGGGAAAAGTTTTTTTGGTAAAAACGATTTAAACCCAATAAAAGCTACAATTGCAATTACTACAATTAGCCATGATTGAAAGAAATAGGTTTTGTTTTGGTTCACTTTTATTTTATAATTATAAAATTGTATTTCAAACTTCGTAAATCGTAAATCTAACTTCGTAAATATTACTTTACATACGTTCAGGAACGCTAATTCCTAATAATCCGAAAGCGCTTTTAATTACCTGACTTACTGAATTTGATAGTTGTACTCTGAATACTTTTTTGTCTAAATTATCTTCTCCTAAAATCGACACATTTTGATAAAAAGAATTAAATTCTTTTACCAAATCGTATGTGTAATTTGCCACTAATGCTGGACTGTGATTTTCAGCAGCACTTTGTATCACTTCAGGAAATAGTTGCACTTGTTTGATTAATTCTTTTTCTTTTTCATGCAATTCAGAAAACGTTACTTCCTTGCTATAATCGAAAGTGGCTTTTCTCAAAATCGATTGAATACGAGCATACGTATATTGAATAAACGGTCCAGTATTTCCATTAAAATCTACTGATTCTTCTGGATTGAACATCATTTGTTTTTTTGGATCTACTTTTAACATGTAATATTTTAAAGCTCCTAAACCAATTATGTTATACAAACTGACTTTTTCTGCTTCTGAATACCCATCTAATTTTCCTAAATCTTCTGAAATTTGTTGTGCTGTGGTAGTCATCTCCGCCATTAAATCATCGGCATCTACAACTGTTCCTTCACGGGATTTCATTTTTCCAGAAGGCAATTCTACCATTCCGTAAGATAAATGAAATAAATTTTCAGCCCATTCATATCCTAATTTTTTAAGAATTAAGAACAAAACTTTAAAGTGGTAATCTTGCTCATTCCCAACGGTATAAACCATTCCGCCTATATCTGAAAAATCCCTAACACGCTGAATTGCCGTTCCGATATCTTGTGTCATGTAAACAGAAGTTCCATCAGAACGCAATACAATTTTTTCGTCTAAGCCATCTGCAGTTAAATCAATCCAAACTGAACCATCATCTTTTTTGAAGAAAACACCACGACTTAAACCTTCTTCTACTACATCTTTTCCTAATAAATAGGTGTTACTTTCATAATAATAACTGTCGAAATTTATTCCTAAATTAGTATAAGTTACGGAAAATCCATCATACACCCATTGATTCATGGTTTTCCAAAGTTCAATGATTTCTGGTTTTCCATTTTCCCAATCTAAAAGCATTTGTTGGGCTTCTAAAATAAGTGGTGCTTGTTTTTTGGCTTGTTCTTCAGTTTTTCCTTGAGAAATTAATGTTGCAATTTCAATTTTATATGCTTTATCGAATTCCACATAAAAATTACCCACTAATTTATCACCTTTTAGGCCGGTTGAATTGGGTGTTTGTCCATTTCCAAATTTTTGCCAAGCCAACATCGATTTACATATATGAATTCCTCTGTCGTTGATAATTTGTGTTTTATATACTTTTTTTCCGGATGCTTTAATGATTTCAGCAACTGAATATCCCAATAAATTATTTCTAATATGACCTAAATGCAAGGGTTTGTTTGTGTTTGGTGAACAATATTCTACCATAATCGCTTTTCCACCTTCAGATGGCGTGACAAAACCAAACGAATTATTACTTTTTATACTATTGAAATAGTTTATATAATATTGGTCAGAAATTACTAAATTTAAAAAACCCGCAACCATATTAAATTTTGATACCTCAGCCACGTTTTCTACTAAATATTCACCTATTTTCGTTCCTATTTCTATAGGATTTCCTTTAATTTGTTTTACCAACGGAAAAACCACCATAGTAATATCGCCTTCAAAATCTTTCTTAGTAGATTGAAATTCAACTTTTTCAATAGTAATTTGAAATAGTTTTTCAACGGCATTTTTTATAGGTTCGAAAAGAATCTCATGTAATAACATAATTGTATTTTAAATAGCGTGCAAAGATAGAATTTTTAACCAATTGAAAAGTTCATTTGTAACAAAAATGCACAAATTTTGTCTAATGTACAAAATTCGTATTTTGCACTTTAATTACTCTACCCTTTTTGGGGGAATAATGGGAGTAATTTATTCGTTCAAATCATTAAAAAAAATCATGAAATTAAAACACATTTTTAGCGCCTTAATAGTAGTATTTTCAACAGTAAATTTGCTAGCCCAACAAACAAATCCAGGAATAATTAAAGGAAAAATTATTGACAAAACCTCAAACGAACCAGTTGGTTTTTCAACGGTTAGCGTTTTAGAAGGTCAAAAACCAATTGCTGCCATTTCAACAAAAGAAGACGGAAGCTTTGAAATAAAAAATTTAGAAGTGAAAAGCTATATTTTAAAGGTCAATTTTATTGGGTACTTAGATGCCTCAAGAAAGATAACTTTGACTGAAGAAAACAAAGAAATTAATTTAGGAAATATCACTTTAGAGCAGAATGCTAATACTATTGAAACAGTTTCTATTATAAAGGAACGCTCAACAATTGAACAAAAAGCTGATAGAAAAGTAGTGACTATTGGTAAAGATTTAATTGCCTCAGGAACTACAGCATCGGAAATTTTTAATAACATTCCAACCGTAAATATTGACCCACAAACAAAGGAATTAAGTTTACGAGGCAATAGCAATGTAAGAGTATTAATTGACGGAAAACCAACCAATATTGATGCCGGACAATTATTACAACAAATACCTTCTGCATCTATAAAACAAGTCGAATTAATCACCAATCCCTCTTCAAAATACAATCCAGAAGGAAATAGCGGAATTATTAATATTATTTTAAATAAAAACACGCAAAATGGATTTAACGGAAGTATTACTTCTGGTTACACATTTGGAATTACACCAAAAACAAATCAGTCGTTAAACTTGAATTATAAAGTGGGAAAAGTAAATTTTTATACGAATTATGGCTTTAATCACGGAAGAAATAGAAGCTTTGGTTTTGTAGAATCGGATCGTCCAAATTTAGAAAACAGACAAGATTTCAATTTTGCCAATACCAATACATCGCATTTGGCAAAAATTGGTGTAGATTATTATATTAATGACAACAATACTTTATCGTTTTTTACAAACTGGAATATTGCAGATGGAAAAGGAAATTCAATTACGAATATAAATTATAATAATAATGCAACGTATGCAGATGAACTTCAAACGATTACCAATAACAGCGGAAATATTACGCAAACCTACGATTTAAACTACAAACATAACTTCAAGAAAAAAGGCGAATTAATTGAATTTCAAGCAAATTATGCCAAGACTTCAAGCGAAGACATCTCCTTTTTTAGAAACAATGGCGTATTAAGATTGAATGATATAGATAGCAAAACAAACTATACCCAGTTTAATATTGATTATACGAATCCAATAGACGAAAATTCAAAAATTGAAATGGGTTTTGAAAGTAGAATTCAAGATGGACAGAATAATTTTTATAATGAGTCGTTAAACTTTTATGGCACTAATCCGTTTACTTTTAACAGAAACATTCATGCTTTTTATACCAACTACAGCAAATCTTTTGGAAAATTTAGTGCGCAAGTTGGGGTTAGAATAGAAGAATATACTTTAAAAGCCAAATTTGAAAGAAATGAAAAAAATCCAAATTATTTTGAATCCACTTCGGTAGCAGATGAAATATTTACAGCTTATCCATCTGCGTATTTGTCTTATAAATTAGATGACAACAATACTTTTAATTTAAACTATACCAGAAGAGTAGATCGCCCAAGTATTGGACAAATAAATCCTATTAGAGAATGGACTACGCCTTTGTTAGAATCAAGAGGTAATCCTGCGTTAGAACCACAATTTACTAATTCATTCGAAATTAATCATACTAAAATTTTCAGTCTGGGAAGTGTAACTTCAGCAGTATTTTACCGATTAATTAATGCTGAAATTTCGAGAGTTATTTTTCCGAACCCGTTAAACAATATTCAAAATATTATGTCTTTTGATAATTTTGACAACAACAGTCAATTGGGTGCAGAAATTAATGCCAATTTAAAATTAACAAAATGGTGGACAACCAACGCAAGTGCCGATGTGTATTACAAAACCGTTCGTGGAACCGTTACAAACATCAACACCAACTTACCAGAAAATAAAGAAATAAATGTAACCACATTTAATACGCGATTAAACAACACGTTTACCGCTACAAAAAAATTACGATTTAATTTATTTGGAATGTACAGAAGTCGCGATTTAGGATTGCAATATTTAAGAACACCGATGTACCGTGTAGATTTTGGCGCAAACTATAGTGTTTTAGAAGGAAAAGGAACACTTTCTGCTAGAATGAATGATATTTTTAGAACCCAATATTTTGGATTTAATGGCAATATTCCCTTCCGTCAAGATGGCGAATTTAGATTTGAAAGCAGAACCTTTTACTTAGGTTTCAATTACAATTTTGGAAGCGGAAAAAACAAAGAACTACAACGTAAACAACGTGAAAAAAATGAAACCCAAGGTGGAGGAATGTTCTAGCTTTTGGGTATTTGGTTTAAGGCATAAGGCAAAAAAAGCGTTCAGAAATTCTGAACGCTTTTTTTATTTCTGCTTATTTGCCATTTATAA
The DNA here is from genome assembly GCF_044368995.1 of Flavobacterium sp. Taxonomy (GTDB): domain Bacteria; phylum Bacteroidota; class Bacteroidia; order Flavobacteriales; family Flavobacteriaceae; genus Flavobacterium. Next base: position 20,776 of record NZ_JBIPMS010000006.1, read on the forward strand.
GTTTACAAAATTATTTATAATTACTTAAACAACTTTAAAGATTATAATAAATTCAAATGAGTTTGTGACTTTTGTAAGTCTATTTTATTTATAATTTAAAAACAGTTCCTATATTTAAATTACCTCCTTTGTTTGTAATTACGTATATCTCATCTTGGTCTAAACCTGTTGCTCCAGAAAAAAATTGATAATCTATCAAAATTCCAATCCTCTTTGAAACTTCTATTTTATAACCTGTTCCAATATTAAATCCACTTTGAATATTTTTAATTTTGGCCCCTAAAATACTTTGGCTTTCTGAGTCATTCAATCTAAAGCTTGTAGTCATACCGATGTTAAAATTCCAATTTCTTTTGCTGCCAAAATGCCAATTTGCATTAATTGGTAGATTAATGTATTCAATTTGAAATTTATCATAAAAAGTTTTTCCGCCCATTTTTTGATACAATATTCCTGTCTGTATACTCCAAATTTGATTAAAATAATAATCCCCAGTAACACCAAAATTTATAGAATTCAATTTCCCAGATGGAAAACCAGAAGCATAATATTTAAATGTGGAATACCCTATTTTAGGGGTTAACTCAATTGCTTTTTTCTCTCTAACTTGAGAATATAAATTGATTGGAAAAAAAATTAATATTAAGTAAACCGTTTTTTTAATTATTTCCATAATAAAATTGAAATTATCTTTATCATCTATATTCTACATTTTATTATCTATACTCTAAAATCACCATCTAATAATAACACTTCCCCAGGTAAAACCAGAGCCAAATGCGGCTAAAACAACTAAATCGCCACTTTTAATTTTACCTTTTTCCCAAGCTTCTGTTAAAGCTATTGGAATAGATGCAGCGGTAGTATTTCCATAATTCATAATATTATTATACACTTGGTCGTCTGACAATTTAAATTTCTGCTGAATAAATTGAGAAATTCTCAAATTCGCTTGGTGCGGCACTAATAAATCAATATCAGAGACCTCTAAATTATTGGCTTCTAAGCCTTCATTAATTACTTCGCTAAAACGAACTACAGCATTTTTAAATACAAATTGTCCGTTCATGTAAGGAAAGTAACTTTCGTCGTTTGGATCATTATCCGCAATAATATCAGTAACCCAGCGTTTGCCCATTCCTGGAGCTATGAGTGCCAATTCTTCAGCGTGTTGCCCTTCTGAATGTAAATGTGTTGAAAGTATTCCCTTATTTAAATTTTCTTCTCTTGAAAGTATGGCTGCTCCTGCTCCATCTCCAAAAATCACTGAAACACCTCTGCCTTTATCAGACATATCTAATCCGGTAGAATGGACTTCGGAACCAATTACCAAAACATTTTTATACATACCTGTTTTAATGTATTGGTCGGCAATTGAAATGGCATACACAAATCCAGAACATTGATTTCTTACATCTAAGGCACCAACTGTTTTTAAACCTAAATCGCGCTGCACTAACACACCAGGACCTGGAAAATAATAATCTGGTGAAAGTGTGGCAAAAATCACAAAATCTATATCTTCTTTGGCAACATTTGCTCGCTGTATAGCAATTTCTGCAGCTTTTACTCCCATAGAAGTAGTAGTATCTTCTCCTCTAATGATATGACGACGTTCTTTAATACCTGTTCTTTCCTGAATCCATTCGTCATTGGTATCCATTATTTTGGATAAATCATCATTTGTTACAATGTTTTCTGGCACATAATAACCTAAGCCCGATATTTTTGAATGGTACATTTAAAAAATATTTACAAGCAAATTTAAGAAAAAATATGCTTTATTTTACTATTAATTTATTGCTTATCTATCTATAATAATTAGATAAACGATGCTTTTTTTTGCTAAATTATACTCTGATTCAAAAAAGAGCATCTGATTTTCATATTTGGCTTCAATCAAATAATATTTTCCTTTAAAATAGGAAGCTACCACCTCAACTTGAATGTCAGATTTTTCTACAATTTGCAATTGATTGGGATACAATAACTGTATTTTACCATTTATTTCTATTTCATTAATCTCACCAAATAAAGCTGCTGTATATTGAAATTTTGGGTGGTTATATAATTTAAAAGGGGTTGCTTTTTCTAAAATGGTAGCATCTTTCAAAACAATAACCTCATCTGAAAATGACAGTACATCGTTAATGTCATGACTGGCAACTATTGTTGTTATTTGTTTTTCTTTTAAATATTGAAATATTTTTCTTCTTAATTTGTTCTTTCTAAAATTGTCAATATGAGAAAAAGGCTCGTCTAGCAACAAAACTTCAGGCTCTTGCGCTAAAACTCTCGCCAAAGCAACACGCTGCATTTGTCCGCCACTTAAAAATTTAGCTTTTACATGTTTAAATTCAGACATTTCTACTAAACTTAGCAATTCGTCTATTCGATTTTGCTTTTCTTTTGGATAAAAATTCGATAAAAATTTTCCTACGTTTTCACCTACTGTAATAAAGGGCATTAAATCAAAATCTTGTGCTAAATATTTCATAAAAGGCATGCCAGGAACAAGATGAAATTTCGGACCTAAAATAGGTTCTGATTTCCAAGAAAGATGCCCTTCATCGCAGTCATACATTCCGTAGATTAATTTCAACAACGTACTTTTACCACAACCACTTTCTCCAATAATGGCTAATTGTTGCCCTTCATCTAATGAAAATGTTAGATTTTGTAAAATAATTTTTTCTTGATAAGAAAAAGAAGGAATGGTTACGTGAAGCATTTGCGAATAGTAAGGAAATAATTCTAAAAATAAAGTGTAAATATATTACTTTAAATGTAACCAAAAAAATATGATGTTTTTGATGAAATAAAAATGTCAATTTGTCAGCAAAAACGAAATTGGTACTTAATTTGACTGTTAATCATCATTAATTTAATTTAAACAAACATCATATGACATCAGGAAAAATTAATGTTTCGGTGGAGAATATTTTCCCATTGATTAAAAAATTTTTGTACAGCGATCACGAGATATTTCTTCGTGAATTAATTTCAAACGGAACCGATGCCACCTTAAAATTAAAACATCTTACCAGCATTGGTGAAGCAAAAACGGAGTACGGAAATCCGATTATAGAAATTAAAATTGATAAGGAAGGTAAAAAACTTCACATTATCGATCAAGGTATTGGTATGACTTCAGACGAAGTGGAAAAATACATTAACCAATTGGCATTTTCAGGAGCAGAAGAATTTTTAAATAAATACGAAGACGCGGCTAAAGATTCTGGAATTATTGGGCATTTTGGTTTGGGATTTTACTCCGCTTTTATGGTAGCTTCAAAAGTAGAAATTTTTACAAAATCTTTTAAAGACGAACCAGCTGCGCATTGGACTTGCGATGGAAGTCCAGAATTTACTTTAGAACCTCACGACAAAACCGATAGAGGAACTGAAATTGTACTACACATTGCAGAAGATTCACTGGAGTTTTTGGAAGAATTTAAAATCCGTGAATTATTGACCAAATACAATAAATTCATGCCGATTCCAATAAAATTTGGAACTAAAAAAGAAGCATTGCCAAAACCAGATGATGCTGGTGATGAGTATAAAACTGAATATATTGATGTTGATAATTTTATAAACAATCCAAATCCAGCTTGGACCAAACAACCAAGTGAATTGTCCGACGAAGATTACAAAACCTTTTACAGAGAATTATATCCTTCTCAGTTTGAAGAACCTTTATTTCACATTCATTTAAATGTAGATTATCCGTTTAATTTAACGGGTATTTTATATTTTCCAAAATTAGGTTCTGATTTACAAATTCAGAAAGATAAAATTCAATTGTATCAAAATCAAGTTTATGTAACAGATAATGTGGAAGGCATTGTACCCGAATTTTTATTAATGCTTAAAGGCGTGGTAGATTCTCCAGATATTCCGTTAAATGTATCGCGTTCTGGCTTACAAGCAGATAGTAATGTAAAGAAAATTTCAAATTACATTACACGAAAAGTGGCTGACAAATTGAAATCGTTATTTACTGAAAACCGTGAGGATTTTGAAGCAAAATGGAACGATATTAAAATTGTTTTGGAATACGGAATGCTTTCTGAACCAAAATTTTATGAAAAATCAGGTGATTTTGTTTTATATCCAACAACCGAAAACAAACATTACACTTTGGCGGAATTAAAAGAAGCAACCAAAGATTTACAAACGGATAAAGACGGAAAATTAGTTGTTTTATACGCATCAAATAAAGAAACACAACACAGTTATATCGATATTGCCACAAACAAAGGGTATCAAGTATTGCTTTTAGATTCTCCAATTGTGTCGCATTTAATTCAGAAATTGGAAGCAGATAATGAAAATTTAACTTTTGCAAGAGTTGATGCGGATCATATTGATAAATTAATCAATAAAGAAGAAGTACAAATTTCTAAATTATCAGATGCTGAAAAAGAAACCTTAAAAACATCCTTAGAAACTGTAATTCCAAAAGCCTATTCTGTTCAATTAGAATCATTAGACAGTGATGCAACGCCATTTATCATTACACAACCTGAATTTATGCGTCGTATGAAAGAAATGAGTCAAAGCGGTGGCGGCGGAATGTTTGGAATGAGCAATATGCCGGAAATGTATAATTTGGTGGTAAATGCCAATTCGGAGTTGGCAAGTTCAATCTTAAAAGCTGATGAAGCAGCACAAAAAGAGTTGGTAAAAAACGCATTAGATTTAGCCAAATTATCTCAAGGCTTATTAAAAGGAGAGGAACTGACTGCTTTTGTAAAAAGAAGTTTTGACACGCTAAAATAATAGTAAGTACTAAATTATAAAATCCTGACAGTTCGTTTTTTCTGTCAGGATTTTTTTTATATTGCAGGAGAAATTCGAAAAATTAGTATTTCAATACTTTTATATGAAAAAATTTTGGTTACATGTCTTGAAAATACTTCTACCAGTTTTTATTTTCTTTTTGGTTTTAGAAATTGCAATAAGAAAAATCCCTAACGATTATCAACTTAAAAAAGCCTATTTAGAGAAAAATGCTGCGAAAATAAATACTTTAGTGTTAGGAAGTTCTCATAGTTTTTATGGCATTAATCCGAAATATTTTTCAAAACACACATTCAATGCCGCTTATGTTTCGCAAACATTAGATTTAGACGAAGCATTATTACAAATTTATAAAGAAAAATTTTCGAATTTAGAAACGGTGATTATTCCAATTTCTTATGCCAGTTTATTTGAAACCTTAGAAACTGATTTTGAAAAATGGCGTTTGAAAAACTATATTTTGTATTACGGTTTTGAAAATAAATATCGTTTTACAGATAATTTTGAAACTTTAAATCATGATATTTTACTGAATATAAAAAAAACTGTGAAGTTTTATGTGTTTGATAAATCATTTATAACCTCATCAAATTTGGGCTGGGGAACAAACTTTAGATCGAAGAGCAACCAAAAATTTGAGGGCGAATTCACAGCCAAAAAACACACCGTAAATAGCTTTAATTTATTTGACGCTAATTTAAAAAGTTTACACAAAATAATAGAATTATGTCAAAAAAAGAAGGTAAAAATTCTGTTTATTACCACACCAACGCATGCTTCTTATTACAAGAATGTAAATAAAATGCAATTATTAAAAACAACCAATACTATAAATGAACTCGTTCAAAAAAATCCAAATTGCCAATATATAAATCTGTTGGACTCAAAAAAATTTATAGCTACAGATTTTCATGATGCCGATCATTTAAATGAACTTGGTGCTAAAAAGTTATCGTTGTTTCTGGATAAAAAAATTAATTCCCAATAACAGTTCCTTCTTCCTTTTTATCATCCTTTAACATGTTTTGCTCAATTTTTGCAGCTTTGTTTTTTGTTGGTAATTTGTAGTTTAAGGTAAAACCGAATTTTCGAGTATCACTTTTATTATAAGACAATAATGGATCATTTATTGGACGGAACAAACTTCTATTCATGTTAAAAATATCATCTCCAAAAATCGTAACAGTTAATTGGTCTTTAAGAAATTTCTTACTAAAAGTCATATCTAAATAATTATTAAATGGTTTATCGGCTACAAAATAAAAGTAGTTTCCACCTGAAGTAATAAAGCCAAACTCGGTAATAAATTTAATGTCTTTAGGTAAAATTATTTGTGACATCAAGTTTAAATTCCAAAATCCTTTTGTTGTAACATTCGGAATTTGATGCAACTGATAACCCGTATACAAGTATAAAAAGTTAATTTTGTCAGGATTAAAATCGAATTTCATTGTTTCTTTTAAGCCTTTTGTAAAAAGCATATATGGCAAAGGAAGAGCGAAATTAAAGTTATGAATTTTAACTTCAGAAACATTAAAATTACTGCTTTGTACTAAGTTTCCATTCAAACTAACTTGTTGAACAACTTGATTTTTCGCGCTACTTAAATTGTAGCCAACGTACGCATAATCGAAAGCGCTAATTTTAAATTCGAAATTATCAAAAATCGTAGGTTGTAAATTTGGATTTCCTACCGAATTTAAATTTTGATTTTGATAAGTCGTATTATTTGGATTTAATGCAGAAGTAGAAGGCAACGTAATTTTCTTATTATAATTCATATTTAAGAAAATTTGTGGCGAAAGATTATATTGTACCGTAGCATTTGGGAACCATCTAAATTGGTCAAACGGAATCAAATCGCCAGTTGTTGTTTTGCCATTAATTTCATATTTTTCGGCTCTAGATCCTAAAATAAAATCAAACTTATTGTATTTAGCTTGAAATTCTAAATAAGTGGCAGCCGTTACTCTTTGATAATCTAAATTTATGGTTCCAAAATTTTTGGCTTCAAAAAGTAATTTTTCATACAAGGCGCCAAAACTAACTTTTCCTTCATCTAAAATTCGTAAGCCTTGCGAATAGTCAAATTTTCCGTTATAATAATTTTGATTCGAAAAATTGTCTAAAACACGATTATTTAAAACATTTGAGAACAAATTGAAATCATTTTTATTGTTGTTATAATTAAAAACAAAATCTAATTTTTGACTTTTATCATCAAATCTTTTCTGATACGTTATTGCAGCATCTTGCCTAGTATTATGCGATTTACCTTTATCTAAAGTAACAAATCCTAAACCAAAACCTTGTGTATCACTGTCACTATTTGCAAGATTTACATCATAATTTAATAATAATCTATCTTTTTTAATGTCAAATGTTACGCCTGATTTTAAAAATTGTGATCTATTTAATTTATCACTTTGCACCTTAGATAAAATGGTGTTGGAACTGGTATTTAAAAATTCGGACCAAGTGGCATTTTCTCTATAATTTTGACCAAAATTTAATTGCCAACTAAAATATTTATTTTTTGCGTTTAACAACACGCTGTTATAAGTCCTAAAACGTGAGGTATCGTATACATTAAAGGCAGTACTAGTTGTATATGTGGCACTTAAATATTTTTTTGCGTTTCTATTTGTAATAATATTTAAAATAGCTCCACCTGAAGTTGCCGGAAATTCGGCGCCTGGCTGCGTAATTACTTCAATTCTTTCTACTGAATTAGCGGGCATTCCTTCTAAAAAAGAATTCAATTCAGCACTTGAAATATTTAAAGGCCTTCCATCTAAAAAAACTTCTAATTGTTTTCCTTGATACAACATTCCTGCCACATCCGAGGAAATTAAACCTGGCAACTGCTTAATGGTTTCCATTAAGGTACCGGCATTTAAATTCGGTTGATCGGAAATATTAAAAATAGTTCGATCGGGCTTTTGTTCAATGGCTTTTTTTTGCTTTACGATTTTAACTTCTTCAATTATATTTTCTTTTAACGCTTCCTCTTTTTTAACTTTTGTAGTATCTTGTTGGGCAAAAGCAAAAAGCACAAAACAAGCGGTAAACAAGAAATTTAGAATAAGTTTTTTCATAATAAAAAAGTGGTTTTTGAATTTAATTACATGTAAGACGTTAAAATTGGATAAAAGTTACACGGTTTTCCGTAAAAGAATTATCTTTAAAAAATTAAATTTTATACTTAAAATAAAAATCAAATGCACTTATCTATAGAAACTCCGGCTTTACTTTTTTCTGCGACATCACTAATTTTATTAGCTTACACCAATAGATTTTTAACCATTGCACAAATTGTTAGAAGTTTGAAAAAAAACTATGATCAGGACAAAAACAAATCGATTTTAGTTGAGATTAAAAACCTCAACCAAAGAATCACACTTATCAGATACATGCAACTTTTTGGTGTTTTGTGTTTGTTTTTATCTGTATTTGCGATGCTTTTACTCTTTTTAAATTACGAAACATCTGGTATTTATGTGTTTGGATTGAGTTTATTAGTGTTACTTATTTCATTGGGGATTTCATTTTGGGAAATTAGTATTTCCGTAAATGCCTTACGCGTTCACCTTAAAGATTTAATGAATGAAAATGATTACTAATTTAGATAATTTTTACAATTCTTAAAATGAGAAATAACATCCTAAAAGGAGTACTATTAGTAGCATTAGGCGCAACAAGTTATGGCATGCTGGCCACATTTGTAAAATTGGCTTATAAGGATGGTTTTACCACCGCAGAAGTAACATCTTCACAATTTATTTATGGTATTCTTGGATTATTATTAATCAATTTATTCCAAAAAATATTCAAGAAAGAAAAAACAAAGACGGCTACTTCAAAAAATGTTTTTCAATTAATGATTGCTGGAACTTCGTTAGGAATGACGAGCGTTTTTTACTACTTATGCGTAAGATATATTGATGTTTCAATTGCAATTGTGTTATTAATGCAAACGGTTTGGATGGGCGTTTTACTGGAATGGTTTTTAGATAAAAAATTACCTTCTAAGCAAAAGATAATCTCGGTTATTATAGTATTATTAGGAACATTTTTAGCCACAAAATTATATGAATTCAACCTAAAATTAGATTGGAAAGGCGTTTTTTGGGGCATTTTAGCTGCTGCATCATTTACTACAACTATGTTTACAGCTAATAAAGTAGCAATAGAAATTTCTTCTGCAGGAAGAAGTTTATATATGCTTTTAGGAGGTGGTGTAATCGTATTTATTTTTTCAGCATTTACACAAGTTGGCGCTTTAAATTTTGATATTTTTAAAAATTATGGGTTGTTTTTAGCGCTATTCGGGACTATTATTCCACCTATATTACTAAATGCTGGTTTTCCAAAAACAGGATTGGGTTTGGGAAGTATTGTAGCCTCTTTGGAATTACCGGTTTCAGTTCTTATGGCGTTTTTAATATTAAACGAAAAAGTTGTAATTTGGCAATGGAGTGGCATCGCATTAATTATTTTAGCCATTGTGATTATGAATCTTAATTTTTCAAAAAAGAAACACTAATTCAAAAAAATAGCAATAAATTAGCGATGTAAATCATCGCTTTTTTTATGCTTAATTTATTTAACCAAGAACCTATATTTTTAAATTTACCCGATGCCGAGTTTATTTATTATCCTAATTTTTTCTCCAAAGAAAAAGCCGATTTGTTTCTAGAAAAATTATACCACGAAACAGCTTGGCAACAAGATGACATTACAATTTTTGGGAAAAAAATAGCCCAACCCAGATTAACAGCACTTTATGGAAATGAAGGAAAATCCTATGGTTATTCAAATATTATTATGCAACCACATCCACTTAATACCATACTTACCTTCATAAAAGATGAAATTGAAAACGAAATAAATGAACATTTTACAACTGTATTATTAAATTTATACAGAAACGAAAAAGACAGTAATGGTTGGCATGCCGATAATGAAAAAGAATTAGGAAGAGACCCAGTTATAGCATCGGTAAGTTTTGGGGAAGCAAGAAAGTTTCAAATAAAACACAATACAAAAAAAGAGATTAAACAATCTTTATTATTAGAGCACGGAAGCTTATTAGTAATGAAAAATGGTGCGCAAGTTCATTATAAACATCAAATTCCAAAGGCTACTCAACCAAAAAAACATAGAATTAATTTAACTTTTAGAAAAATTCTTTAAAAAAAACAGCATTTTTTTGCTTCAAAATATTTTTTTTATTAATATTGATTGTTGAAATATAAAAACAAAAACAGAATAACTAACAAATTATGCTTTTCACTAATGAAAAAAAGTAAAAAGATTGAACTAAATTACGAACAAACTGAACGAGTAATTAGCATGGCGCAAGAGGAAAAAAAACCTTTTGAAGTTATTAAAGTAGAATTTGGCATTACCGAAAGTGATGTAACCGAAATTATGAAAAAGAAACTTTCTAAAGATAATTTTGAACTTTGGAAAAAGAAAGTTGCTGCAGGAAAACCCAAGCCAAAAGCATTTAAAACGAATGTTTTAGATGATGATATTGACGATTTAGATAGTAAATATTATTTTAAAAATAAATTTGATTAATAAAAATCCTGTCTGAAATTAATCACGACAGGATTTTTTTTGTAACAATTTATCTGGTTTAACTACTTATTCAACAAAAAATAATTATAAAAATGAAAAAAGTAGTACTTACCCTTAGTTGCGCCATTTTTTTTATGAGTTGCAAAACGTCTAATGTTACTAATGCAACAAAAAATGACGTATCTGTTAGTATCGATTTGATAAACATTACTGACGACAAAGTAAATGTTACGATAATTAATCCTACAATTACGACTGAAACTACCACGTTTAACATTCCTAAAATTGTTCCGGGAACTTATTCTGAAGACAATTACGGAAGATATGTTGATAATGTTAAAGCTTTTGACCAAAAAGGAAATCCTTTAAAAATTGCCAAAATAGACGAAAATTCGTACACTATTTTTGATGCAACCAAATTAGCCAAAGTAACCTATAATGTTAGTGATACCTTCGATACAGAAGGCGGAGCAGGTTTTGGTGAAAGCGAAGATATTTTTTCACCTGCTGGAACAAACATTAAAGCTGGTGAAAATTTTATGCTCAACACACATGGTTTTGTGGGTTATTTTGAAGGAAAATCTGAAATTCCATACACAGTTGAAGTAAAACATCCTGCAACTTTATGGGGTGCTACCTCATTAATTGATACCAATTCAAGTAACGAAATTGATGTGTTTACTGCCGAAAGATACGGCGCTTTAGTAGATAATCCTATTATGTACTCTAAACCAGATTATACGGAGTTTAATGTAGAAGGAATGGATATCGTAATCAGTGTATATTCTCCAAATGGAAAGTACAAAGCAGCCGATATCACTCCTGAAACAGAAAAATTCATGAGAGCTCAAAAAAAATTCTTAGGTAAGTTTAACACCAATAAAAAATATACCGTTTTATTGTACCTTTCAGATATGGCAGCTAAAGATGCAAAAGGTTTTGGTGCCCTGGAACACATGACTTCAACAACAGTAGTTATGCCAGAAATGATGCCGCTAGAAGCGTTACAAGAGCAGCTAAAAGATGTGGTTTCACATGAATTTTTTCATATTGTTACGCCTTTAAGTGTACATTCAAGAGAAATACATTATTTTGATTTTAACAAGCCACAAATGTCTGAACATTTATGGATGTATGAAGGAATTACCGAATATTTTGCAAATTTATTCCAGATAAATCAAGGTTTAATTTCAGAGGAAGATTTCTACAAAAGAATGAATGGAAAAATTGAGGAAGCAAACGCCATGAATGACAAAATGAGTTTTACAAAAATGAGTAAAAATGTTTTGGAACAACCTTATAAAGACCAATACTTAAATGTATATCAAAAAGGAGCTTTAATTGCTATGTGTATTGATATTCAAATGAGAGAATTAAGCAACGGACAAAGAGGTATTCTTAGTTTAATGCAAGATTTATCTAATGAATTTGGAAGCAATAAGCCCTTTAAAGATGAAGAATTATTTGAAACGATAACTAGAATTACATATCCGCAAATTGGAGAATTTTTAAATACATACGTTGCTGGCGAAACACCAATTCCTTATGATAAATATTTTGCTAAAATGGGTGTTACAAAAGGTAAAACCATCGCTACAGGAAATCCGTTTTTAAAAGACGGAAGAACGCCATTAATTACAGTTGACGGTGCTACAAAACAAATTAAAGCCTTAGAAGATGTTAGCAATAATATTTTTATGACTACTTTAGGAATTCAAGGTAATGATATTTTAAAAGCATTTAATGACAAAGAATATAATTTAGATAATATTTACGATTTAATTATGTCAAGTGAATCTTGGAAAGATGGCGATGCAATTTCAGTAATCGTAACAAGAGATGGAAAAGACATCTTATTAAAAGGAAAAATTAATTTGCCAAAAGAAGAAAAATCAGGATTCATGGCAACGGATAAAGCAAAAGAAGCTATTAAAAATGCTTGGTTAAAAGGCTAATTAAATTGTATCATCAAATATAAAATCCTCAAATTACTATTAATTTGAGGATTTTTTTATTTTCTTTGCAACTCATAAAAAATGAAAAAAACACCTATAAAATGAAAAAAATACTAACAATACTTTTGGTCTTTCTTATAATTGCTTGTAGTAAAAAGGAAAATAATAAAATTGGAAATTTAGAAATATCTGGAAGTGTAGAAGGATTAAAAAAAGGAAAACTATACATTCATCAACTTAATGATACCAATTTAGTTTTGTTAGACAGTATTATTATCTCTGGAAAATCTAATTTTGTAACTCAATTTCAATTGGATGAACCTCAAATGTTGTATTTATCGTTAGATAGAGGAACTACGGAATCTATCGATAATAGTATTCAATTTTTTGCAGAACCGGGTAAAATGAAAGTAGAAACTACTTTACAAGGTTTTTATTCCAATGCTAAAATTTCAGGCTCTGAAAATCAAAAAGTGTATGAAAATTTCTTAAAAATTAAGTCGAAATTAAATGATGAAAAGTTAGATTTGTTGGAAAAAGAATTAAAAAACAAAAAAGCAAATAATGCCGCAATAATTAAAGAAATTCAAAATAAACGCGACAAACTAACGATTAGAAAATATTTATATACTGCTAATTTTGCACTAATAAATCCAAAATATGAAGTGTCGCCTTATATAGCTTTAAGTGAAATTCCAGATGCAAATATAAAATTATTAGATACCATCAATAAAATGTTAGTTCCAAAAGTAGCCAAATCTAAATATGGAAAACGTTTAAATAAATGGATTGCTGAAAGAAAAAAAACAGAATAAAAACAATATAATTTCTTTTGGGATTCTGAAACAAGTTCAGAATGACAGAATTAAGCAATTCTTTTCGTTATGCAATTAATTATAGATGCCACATTTAATAAAATCAATTATTCAAACGAATTATTTGAAACTGCGGAATACGATACCTGTATTTTTGACTCCTGTACTTTTATTAAAACAACGCTTTCAAACAGTATTTTTGCGAATTGCGAATTTATCAATTGTAAATTTGAAGCCCCAATTATCAGTCAGACTTCATTTAAAGACATTTTATTTCAAGAATGTACACTTTTAGGGATTCCATTTGAATATTGTAATGATTTTTTATTTGAAGTTTCCTTCGATTCTTGTGTCTTACAAGTCTGTTCATTTTTCAAAATGAACTTAAAAAACTCAAAGTTTAAAAATTCAAGAATTATTGATGTTGATTTTTCTAATGCTAATCTTACAGGTGTGAAATTTGATTCTTGCGATTTATCGAAATCTATTTTTGACGCAACAAATTTAGAAAAAACCGACTTTAGTACAGCTATTCATTTTTCGATCCATCCCGAAAATAATATACTAAATAAAACTAAATTTTCAAACGAAAATTTAAGCGGTCTTTTAAATAGATATAATTTGGATATTACTTAATTTCTAACCTTGAAATTAATGGAAAATGATCGCTATTGTAAAAATCATTTAATGTTTCAAAACTTTTAATCTGAATGGTTTTATCTGCAAAAATATAGTCAATTCGTGCTGGATAATATTTAAAATTATAGGTTTTACCAAACCCATCTCCATTTGATTCAAACGCGTCTTGCATCGGGCCTTTTATGGTTCTATAAACAAATGAAAAAGCACTATTATTCATATCGCCACAAATAATTTTTTTGTACTTGCATTCGCTAAAATGTTGTTTTAATAATAAGGCTTGCTCTTGTTGTTTGGTAAACGCACTACTAATTTTTCTGAAAATATATTTGGTTTTGGATTCGTTCATTTTCTGAATTTCCTCTTCTTCAATATCGGTACTAATTTTTATTGATTGTAAGTGCATACTATAAATTCGCAACGTATCTTTATCTTTAATAATATCGGCATAAACGGCATTATTTGTAGAATTTGGAAAATTAATAACACCTTTGTCTATAATTTTATATTTAGAAAAAATAGCATTTCCTACGATAATATTTTTGCCTTCTTTAAAAACGTGTTTGTACTTATAATTCGAAAATTGTGTTTTTTCTAAATTCGAATACTCTTGAATACATAAAATATCTGGGTTTTTTTCAGTTACAAATTCCGCAATTTTAGTTGGTATATTCGCTTTTTTGTTCCAATTAAATTTATTGAACAAACGAACATTATAACTCATAATAGTGAACTCTTTTTCCGATTTTGGTAACGTTGTGGGTTTTAAATTATAAAACTTATTGATAAACGTAATACCTAAAAGCAACACCAAACCAGAAACGAAAATATATTTTTTAAATTGTAATAACCAATACATAAAAAACAATACATTCACGACCAAGAAAAAAGGCAAAAACAAGGTTAAAACACTCAAAAAAGGGAACCATTTGGGCGCTAAAAAAGGCAACAAATAAGCCATTAATGTAGTAATCGCAACGACTATATTAATAAACAACATTGTTTTTGAAATAAATGACATTTTTTTTAGCATCTATTTATTGGCTGCAAAAAGAAATTCTTTTTCTTCTTTGGTTAAACTTTCATATCCCGATTTACTAATCTTTTCAAGTATTTCATCAATCTGTCTTTGTGTGAAATTCACATCTGAAACACGAACGGATTGATACTTTTTTACGGGGTTATTTTTATACACTTTTTTAAATGTACTGGTTTTTTTCTTTTTTACTGCAAAAATGGCACTTATATCAATTCCTTTTTTCATTAACATAGCAAAAACAAATCCAACTAAACCACCAGACAAATGTGCAATATGACCTCCCGTGTTTTCTGTAAGTAACTGTGCTATATCTAAAAAAATATAAAAAAATGCCAAATGCCAAATTTTAAAATAACCAAGTAATGGCAATCGTATCGAATAGTTTGGTGCAAATGTGGCAACAGCCATAAAAACAGCCATAATGGATGCACTTGCACCAACTATTAAATTGGTATAATTAAAGAAATATCCGAACGCAACAAAAATTAAACCCGCAAAAAAACTGCCTAAAAAATAAACCGTTAAAAAATGTCTGGTTGTAAAAAATGTATAAAATAACGTACTAGTATAATACAAGAATATCAAATTGAATAGTAGATGAATCGGCTTAGAATGCAAAAATCCGTAAGTAAATACTGTCCACGGAAAGCGTAAAGCATCGTAGTAATTGGACGACAAAGCCAACCAGTTGGGATATTGAAACTGATTAGCAACAAAACTAAAACACAAAGCACTAATAATGAATACCAAAATATTAATAAAAATTAACTTTTGAGAAACATCACCCGTTTTGTATTGTTGCTTTATTTCGTTTAAAATACTCATTTAACGCATCGCTTTTTACTTTTTACTTCTCACTTTTTTACCTAATTCCATCTTGTGTGCGAAAACTTATTTTTTCGCCAAAGCATCATCAAAATAAAACCTGATAGTGCACCTCCAATATGAGCAAAATGTGCAATATTACCACCTCCAGAAAATATTGAAAAACCAGTTACACCAGAAAATAAATCTAAACCAACGATTATGGGTACAAAAAACTTCGCTTTAATAGGTACTGGAATAAACATCATCATCAATTCTGCCATCGGAAACATATAAGCAAATGCTACTAACAAACCATAAATGGCGCCAGAAGCACCTACACAACTTCCATAAATTAAAGATAATTTATCAAATTGAGCTTGTGTGCAATTCACATTATTTAAAATTTGACTAACTTTTCCTGTTGATTGACCACTTGAATTAAAAACGTTACTTAAAGGTGTGTCAAAAATAACCTGCATATCTTGAGCAGATAGACCTAATTCGTTAACAACTTGATGAATTTCATAATAATTCATGCCTGTTTGAACCAAAGCTGCTCCTAAGCCACAAACGATATAAAAAAACAAAAACTTTTTCCCACCCCAATAATGTTCTAAAGCCGAACCAAAAGAAACCAATGCGAACATATTAAATAAAATATGCATCAAATTTGGCATAGGCGCATGCATAAACATATGTGTAAAAGGTTGCCAAAATCGGAACTTTTCACTTTCAAAGTAAAACAAAGATAATGTTTCGTAATTTTGAGGTAAGGCCTGACTCAAAATAAAAACTAAAACATTTATTATTAATAGTTGCTTTACAACTGGTGTCATATTATTGAACATACTTAAAATCTTTTATCTAAATCTTCTGTGGTTAATGTAATAAATATAGGTTTTTGAAACGGGGAAACATTTGGCTCTTTACAGGCAAATAAACCATTTACAATATTTTCTAATTCAATAGTATTTAAATGTTTGCCCGATTTTATTGCAACACTTTTTGCCATAAATTTAGAAATACTATCGCTTAATGAAAAACTATCCTCTGGTAAATTTTCTTGCAAATTATAAATCAAATCGTGTAAAATCTCAGTTACATTTGTATCCGAAATTTGGGCTGGTAAACCCGAAATAATTACCTCATCCAATCCCATTTTTTCAAAAGCAAAACCAATCCCTTCTAAATTAGGTTGAATTTCTTTTAAATACATCATTTCATCTCTAGAAAACTTAATTTCCAAAGGAAACAACAACTGCTGACTTGAGGCTAGATGAACAGTTATGTTTGTTAAAAATTGTTCATATAAAATACGTTGATGGGCTCTATTTTGATGAATCACTAATAATCCAGATTTGATGCTATTGATAATATATTTTCTATTAAATTGATAGATTAAAGTCTGACTTTCTGTCGATTTATCATCAAATAATTTACTGGCTACTAAATCTGTCTCAAAATAATCATTTGAAACTTCAGTGGCGTCTTGTTTTAAATTGGTATATAAACTTTCCCAATGAGGTTGCGCTGATTTACTTTTTTCATAAGAATGTGAAGCCGAATATTTTTTAGTTTCAGGTTCGAAAGGGTTGAAAGATCGATCCACCTGAATGGTTGGTGAACCTAACGTTTTATCTTTGTAATCATAAGGAACATCTAAATTAGCATCTCTTTCAAAATCCAGTATAGGCGCTACATTAAACATGCCTAGACTGTGTTTCACAGTGGCGCGCAAAATAGCGTATAACGCTTGTTCATCGTCAAATTTTACTTCTGTTTTTGTAGGATGAATGTTTATATCAATAGTGTGCGGTGGAACTTCTAAAAATAAGAAATAACTGGGTTGGTTATTATCTCGTAATAAGCCATCATAAGCATTCATGATAGCATGATGCAAAAATGGACTTCGTATAAATCTATTATTGACCAGAAAAAATTGTTCTGTTCTATTTTTTTTTGCAAATTCGGGCTTTCCTACAAAGCCACTAATTTTCAAAATTTCAGTTTCTTCAGTTACAGGAACTAATTTTTCATTTGTTTTACCACCGAAAATATTTACAATTCGCTGGCGATAATTAGAACTTGGTAAATTAAACACTTCACTGCCGTTACTAATCATAGTAAAACTGATGTTAGGATGAGCCAAAGCTACGCGTTCAAATTCATCAATGACATGTTTTAATTCGATATTATCCGATTTTAAAAAATTTCTACGAGCGGGAATATTAAAAAATAAATTTTTTACTAGAAACGAAGTTCCTTTTGGTAAAACGGCCACCTCTTGTGAAATTAATTTACTTCCTTCAATAATGATATGAATGCCTAATTCTTCTTGATCTTTTTTGGTTTTCAACTCTACGTGAGCAACTGCTGCAATTGACGCCAATGCTTCTCCTCGAAATCCTTTTGTATGTAAAGCAAATAAGTCTTCCGCATGACGTATTTTAGAAGTAGCATGACGCTCAAAACACAATCTTGCGTCGGTAACATTCATTCCTAAGCCATTATCAATGACTTGAATAAGCGTTTTTCCGGCATCTTTTACAATAAGTTTAATTTCGGTTGCCTTTGCATCAACGGCATTTTCAATCAACTCTTTAACTACAGAAGCTGGACGTTGCACCACTTCTCCAGCAGCAATTTGATTGGCTACATGATCAGGTAATAATTGAATGATTCCAGACATTAATCTGTTTTTTTTATTTTGGTTATGTTACAAATTTAAGAAATTAAAAACTTTATTTTATATCACAAAAAATACAAATTTGTAAAAGTTAATAACAAAAATTCTATGTAAAATAAAAAATCACAGATTACCACGAATGGAAACCTGTGATTTTTGTTTTAATTAACTTTATTAATTTAATATCGTTTATTCAATTCTATCATTTTAATAGCGGCAATTGCTGCTTCAATTCCTTTGTTTCCGTGCTTTCCTCCACTTCTATCGATAGATTGTTGCATCGTATTATCTGTTAAGACACAAAAAATAGTAGGCACATCGTA
>NZ_JBIPMS010000142.1:0-3915 GCF_044368995.1 Flavobacterium sp.
GAATTGGCACTTCTACCCAATCGTTCTGCATAGCGACTAAATCCGAAATTTTCATCTACACATTCCACAATGAAATCAGAAATATCTTCCAAATACAGTGTGGCTAAATGTTTCGCTTTGTCTTGCATACCCATGTTTCCAAAAGCCCATTCCAAATCGTCTAATTGATTGAAACGCGACGCTTCTGGTAAAAAATTTCTACTACAAATTTGCCTTGCTAATGTTGTATTATTACCTTGAAGAAAAGCAATTACAGCATCGATTGTATTGATGTAGTCATTCCAAAGCGAAAAAATTCTTTGCGAGTTTTCAGAAAAATGGGCAATTTCACCGTCAGGAATTAAGTCACTTAAACCCTTTTTTGAAAACAATTCTAATATCACTTCGATACCTAAATCCATTTGAAAAGCGGTGATATTTTTGGTGTTTAGAAACCCCTTGATATAAGCCGTTGCAGGATAAGGCGTATTCAATTGGGTAAATGGTGGCGTAATTAAAAGAATGTCTGACAAGGCGAAATGTTTTTACAAAGATAAAAATTAATTGTAGATGACGAAAAATGATTATTTTTGTAAAAAAAATTATGCCAAAAGATTGTATTTCGTATCAAAAATCAGGTTATTTTTCTAAACTAATTGTGGATTATTTAGATGAAAAACCAGAAATACAAGCGCTGTATAATCGTTTTCCACGAATAGAAAATTTTGGTGCTCAAATAGAGGAAAAAGCTAATAATTTCAAAATAGAAAATCGATTAATTTTAGCAGAAGCGTTAAATAATCAAAATAAAAAATTTCCGATATCAGCAGCAACTCAAACTAATATTGAATTACTAAAATCGGAGAAAACTTTTACCATTACAACCGGACATCAATTAAATTTGTTTTCAGGACCTGCCTATTTTATCTACAAAATTGCTTCTATAATTAATTTATGCAAACAATTAAAACAAAAATATTCAAATTATAATTTTGTGCCTATTTATTGGATGGCGACAGAGGATCATGATTTTGAAGAAATAAATCATTTTCATTTGAAAAATCAAAACCTCAAATGGGAAAAAGAAAGTTTCGGACCTGTTGGAAGATTATCTACTGAAGGACTAGAAACTGTTTTTAAGGAATTTTCTGACTTATTAGGTATTGGTGAAACAGACGATTATCTAAAAGAATTATTTAAAAACACCTATTTAGAACACACAAAGTTAGCAGATGCTACTCGTTTTTTAGCCAACGAATTATTTACATCCGAAGGTTTGGTAATTATTGATGGTGATGATAAAAACTTAAAATCGCTTTTTGCACCTTTCGTCAAAGACGAATTGATAAATCAGAAATCATTTGCAGAGGTTTCGAAAACAATTACACAATTAAAAGAATATGAAGTTCAAGTAAATCCAAGAGAAATCAACTTGTTTTATATTGAAGATAATTTACGGGAACGAATTATTTTTGAAAAAAACATGTATAAAGTTAATAATACTGAAATTGAATTTTCAGAAACAGAAATTTTAGAAGAACTCAAAAACTCACCAGAAAAATTTAGTCCAAATGTTATTTTAAGACCGGTTTATCAAGAAGTTATTTTACCAAATTTAGCTTATATTGGTGGCGGCGGTGAAATAGCGTATTGGTTGGAATTGAAAAATAATTTTGAGACTCAAAAAGTTACATTTCCAATTTTAATGGTAAGAAATTCGTTTGTTATTGCATCTGAAAAACAAAAATCTAAGTTAGATAAATTAGGTCTTTCATTTGAAGAATTATTTCTTTCTGAACACGAATTACTTAACCAAAAAACCATAGAATTTTCGAATATTAAAATCGATTTCTCAGAACAAAAAGAAACTTTAAGAAAACAATTTTCTGAGTTATTAAAAATAGCTGAACAAACAGATAAATCCTTTATTGGTGCCGTTAAAGCACAAGAAGCAAAACAAATAAAAGGATTAGAAAACCTAGAAAAACGTTTGTTAAGAGCTGAAAAAAAAGTGCATTTTGAAAAATTAAATCGCATAACCAAAATACAAAATCAACTGTTTCCAAATGGAAAATTACAAGAACGGATATCGAATTTTAGCGCTTTTTATTCCGAGGAATTTGTAAATGAAATTATTTCTCAATCTAATCCTTTAAAAACACAATTCAAGTTAATTACTATATAAAACCCTTTTGATTTATTAAAAACCTTTTTGCGGTTTAGAATAAAATAGTACCTTTGCAAAAAAAATAAGAAAAATGGCTACAAATAGAACATTTACAATGATTAAACCTGATGGCGTTGAAAACGGTCACATCGGTGGAATTTTAAACATGATTACAGATGGCGGTTTCAGAATCGTTTCTATGAAATTAACGCAATTAACTTTGGCGGATGCTCAGAAATTTTATGCGGTACACTCAGAAAGACCTTTCTTTGGTGAATTAGTTGAATTTATGACTCGTGGACCAATTGTTGCTGCAATTTTAGAAAAAGATAATGCAGTAGAAGATTTCAGAGTATTAATTGGGGCTACAAATCCTGCGGATGCTGCTGATGGAACTATCCGTAAAAAATATGCAACTTCAATTGGAGAAAATGCAGTGCACGGTTCAGATTCAGACGAAAATGCATCTATAGAAGGCGCTTTTCATTTTGCTGGTAGAGAGCAGTTCTAGAAATAGTAAATAGTGACTAGTAATTAGTGATTATTAAAAAAAAGGTGATTTGAAATTTCAAATCACCTTTTTTTAAACCTTCATCCCTAAACCCTATACCCTTCACCTTTTTTTTATCTAAAAACAATTTCTTTAATTAAATCTTTGCCTAATTCTTCGTTTAGCATTTTTAAGATTTTAGATTTTCCGTATTCCAATTCTTGCTTTACAACGGAAGAATTTAATTGCACATATAAAGTTTGTCTTTTTAATTCAATTTGTTCCGTATAATTTTTAAATGCGGGTCCCATCATTTTATACCAAGTTTCTTTAACATTTATGACATCTAAACCCGCTTCAAGCTTTGTTGATTTCATAAACTCTTTCATTACATCACCAATAGAAAAATCATCATTAAATCGTTTCATTTTTAATTTCTTTTACTGTAAGGTATAAATTTCTTGTAATAATATGTAATTTTAGTTTCATTTTCCAAAACTAGCGCATCATCAGAAACTGAAATTACTTTTTCTTCCCATTTGGTAAATTTAGATTTTGTTTTCAAAAAATAACAATTGACACTATCAACTATTCTAATTTTATCTTGTAAAGTACCTTTTAAAAAAGAACCATCAAGTTGCGGCGCTACTTTTTTTCGTGTTCCAATTGTATTTTTTAAATTAATATAATCAATAAATTCATTTACTTGATATTCTTTTTTATTTCCGTCAGGAAAAACAACTTTTTCAATTTCCCAATAACCATTGATTTTTATAATTGATTCTTTAGATGGTTTTGAGTTACAAGAAATCAAAGTAAATATGAGTAAAAACAAATAAAAATAATTTTTCATTAGTGGAAGCTTTTAGAGCTGTAAATGTACAAATTATTTTATCCAATAAAAAAATGAAAATCATATTGAGGTTTAAAAATAATGATTATATTTGCTCTCGCATTTACGGGGTGTAGCGTAGCCCGGTTATCGCGCCTGCTTTGGGAGCAGGAGGCCGCAGGTTCGAATCCTGCCACCCCGACAAACGACTTCAATCTAAATTGAAGTCGTTTTTATTTGACTCAACATGTTTTACGTATACATCTTATTTAGCTCATCGAAATCGAAATACTATATCGGACAAACTTCAGATATTGAAAATCGATTAAACCGACATAATTCGGGATTTTCCTTGTCCACAAAATATGGCATTCCTTGGGAACTTGTACAAATTTTTATGTGCGAAACTAGAAGCGAAGCAATCCTGCTGGAAAAGAAGATAAAGAA
>NZ_JBIPMS010000045.1:0-11916 GCF_044368995.1 Flavobacterium sp.
GTGGTCAAGCTGCTATTGCAGGAAATATCATTGTAAGACAAAGAGGTTCAAAACACAACCCAGGTGAAAACGTTTACATGGGAAAAGACCATACTTTACATGCTAAAGTAGATGGAGTTGTAAAATTCCAGAAAAAAGGTGAGAACAAATCTTGGGTTTCTATACTTCCATTCGAAGCGTAATAAATCTAAAAAGACAAAAAAATAAAATCCCAAATTCCAATATGGTTTTTGGGATTTTTTTGTGAAAAGTAATATCTAAAAAATCCCCAACCGAAAGATTGGGGATTTTTGTTAGTCAAAACTAATTTAAATTATTCGTTTTATAAATTACTATTCTCGTAATAATTTTAAGATGTTTTTTGCAATTTCATCTTTTCCGTTTTCACTTGTAATATATGCTTTGTCATTTTCATTAGATAAATAGCCAACTTCTAGCAAAACAGCTGGACATTTTGAATTTTTGATAATATAAAGATTAGCATTTTTAACTCCACCTTTAGCTAAATTATTATTTGATATCTTCTCAATTAATTTATTTGCTTTTTCTAACGACTTGTCATAAAACCCATTTTGACTAGAAATAAAAGCATTTACCCCTTTCTCATTAGGGTTTTTCGAAGCGTTCAAATGTAATGAAATTAGCAAGTCAGGATTAATTTGATTTATTTTATTTACTCTATCGCTTAAACTGACAAAATTATCATCTTCACGAAGTAAAATAATTTTTAATTCTTCGCTGCTATTTAATGCTTTAATTTTTTTTGCAATACTTTCTACAATTTTACTTTCAAGTTCTTCATCAATTTTTGCACCAGGATCTTTTCCTCCATGACCCGCATCAATAACGATAATCATTTTTTCATTTTTTAGAAGTTTATTGTCTTTCATTTTACTTGAGCACATAACAATTGAATCTCCTCCATATCTACTTAACCATTTATCCATATTCTGAGCTTTATAGTATTTGTGAGTATAAAACCAATATTGAAAAGGTTGTGGATATTTTTTACTTCTAGCATTTTTTAAAATTACACTACCACTAAAACTTGCAAAATCTGAGGGCTTGTATGAATTTAATTTTGAGTTATTTACATTTACACCATCTATCCATATAGCATATTTATTTACATTAAGAAAATCATTTACTTCTTTTTTAGTAGGAGACTTTTTTATAGTTGGCTTTTGACGAAAGTTTAAAAACTGCAACTTTTCTAATTCTTCTTTAGTTAAATCTTGATATTTCTTTGAAAAGAGCAGGTTTTTTACTGGCCATTTTTTATGATTATGCATACTTGGATCTATACCTTCATAATATACGCAGATAACATCTTTATAATATTCCTCGTCAGAAACTCTATAAGTTAGATATTTAACTTCCCGCTCATTTGTAGTAATTTGATTTACAATTTTCTTTTTAAATTGCTTAACTCCAACAACTTTCTCCTGAGCTATGATTTCTATACAGAAAAAGTAAATTAAGCCTGCTAAGATTGGAATAGTTGCTACTTTTTTAAGAAGTGCTATTTTTTTTGAAGTGTTTTTTGTCATCATAAGTAACCGTTTTTTAGTGATTAAGTAATTTAAATTGCTTGCTAAGTAAATTGTTGTATTGCCGCTGCTTTTATGTAATAATAAATTCTGATAATAAGGCACATTATTATATGTGGTTACAATTTCTTCATCGGCAAGAAATTCGTGGTTTAATTGAATGGCTTTTTTATATAAATAGAAAAGCGGATGAAACCAAAATAGGACTTTCAAAAACTCAATAAATAAAATATCTAAAGTGTGTTTTTGGTTTACATGCACCATTTCGTGTGCAAATAACTCATCTTCAATATTTTTATTTTTAAAATCCTCAGAATTGACAAATATAAAATTCAAAAATGTGTGAGGAAGTATTTTTTCGTCTAACAAAATCAAATTCGCATTTTTATATTTTACACTTGGATTTATTTTTGATTTTACAATTAGTTTGAAATAATTTTTACTAAATCGAAATAAAAAAATCAAGCTTATTGATACAAAAATACTCCAAAACACATAAGGTAAATAATCTATAGATTCTTGAGCAGTTATTACTTTCTCGATTTTCGGGGTTTGATTTAAAACTACCGTTGTTTTCTCAATATTTATTAGTTCAGCATACTGAACGACTGGAGCAGTTTCGATGAATTCGATGAATTCAAAAGTGACAAATGGAATTATCAATGAAATTAAAATAGATACTAAAAGATAAAATCTATTAAACTTATGGATTTTTTCTCGTTCTAATATCAAATAATAAAAACCAAGAAACACAATTAAGCTGATAGATGATTTTAATAAAAAGTCAATCATTTTTTCTTTTTTTGAAGTTCAACATCTATTATTTTTTTCAATTCTTCCAATTCAGATTCTGTTAAATTGGTTTCTCTTGTAAAAAAAGAAGCAAATTGTGAAGAAGAATCATTGAAAAAATTTTTAATTAGTCCATTGACATGTTTAGAAAAATAATCTGTTTTTTTTACCAATGGATAATATTCTCTTGAATTTCCATACTCTTTATACGCCACGAATTTTTTATCAATCATTCGTTTTAAAAGAGTAGCAACAGTTGTAGTGGCTGGTTTTGGTTCTGGATAAACTTCTAATAAGTCTTTCATAAAAGCTTTTTCTAGCTTCCAAAGATGCTCCATTAATTGTTCTTCTGTGTTTGATAATGTCATTTTTTCTACAAATTTAGAATTAACTCTACAAACATAGAACGATTTTTTTACTCTACAAATGTAGAATTGAAAATTAACAAAAAATTAACAAAAAAACCCTCGCTTTTCAGCAAGGGTTTTTGTAATTATCTAAAAATCTAACTTTCTAATAAGTCTAGATTAATATCTGTAATATTCTGGTTTAAATGGCCCTTGAACCCCAACACCAATATATTCTGCTTGATCTTGACGTAATGTTTCTAATTCTACTCCTAATCTTGAAAGGTGTAAAGCCGCTACTTTTTCATCTAAATGTTTTGGCAACATATATACTTCATTTTTGTAGTTCGCGCTATTTTCCCATAACTCTAATTGTGCTAACGTTTGGTTAGTAAATGAGTTACTCATTACAAAACTTGGGTGACCTGTAGCACAACCTAAGTTTACTAAACGTCCTTCTGCTAAAATAATAACTTCTTTACCGTTTACTGTATAGATATCAACTTGTGGTTTTACTTCGTTTTTAGTGTGACCAAAATTTCCGTTTAACCAAGCCATATCAATTTCATTATCGAAATGTCCAATATTACAAACGATAGCCTTGTCTTTCATAGCTTCAAAATGACGACTTTGAACAATGTCTTTATTTCCGGTTGTAGTAATTACAATATCTGCAGTTGCAACTACTGTATCTAATTTTTTAACCTCAAAACCATCCATTGCAGCTTGTAAGGCACAAATTGGATCAATTTCAGTAACCGTTACAATAGAACCCGCGCCACGGAAAGAAGCCGCGGTACCTTTACCAACATCTCCGTAACCACAAACTACTACTCTTTTACCCGCTAACATAGTATCCGTTGCTCTACGAACCGCATCAACTGCAGATTCTTTACAACCATATTTGTTATCAAATTTAGATTTAGTAACTGAATCGTTTACGTTGATAGCTGGCATATATAAAGTTCCGGCTTTCATTCTTTCGTATAAACGGTGAACGCCAGTTGTAGTTTCTTCAGATAAACCTTTAATTCCTTTAACTAATTCGGTGAATTTGTCAAATACTAAATTTGTTAAATCCCCACCATCATCTAAAATCATATTTAAAGGCGAACGCTCTTCACCAAAGAATAACGTTTGCTCAATACACCAATCAAATTCTTCTTCATTCATACCTTTCCAAGCATAAACTTGGATTCCAGCAGCAGCAATTGCAGCAGCAGCATGATCTTGAGTAGAGAAAATATTACAAGAAGACCAAGTAACATCCGCTCCTAAAGCTACTAATGTTTCAATTAAAACAGCTGTTTGTATTGTCATGTGCAAACATCCTGCAACACGTGCTCCTTTTAAGGGTTGACTTGCACCAAACTCTTCTCTAAGCGCCATTAAACCTGGCATTTCAGCTTCTGCTAATAAAATTTCTTTTCTTCCCCATGCTGCTAAAGAAATATCTTTAACTTTGTATGGTACGTAAGGAATTGTTTTTGTACTCATTATATTTGTATATTTATTTTTTATTTACGAGTGCAAAGGTACAATATTAGTTTCAAATTTGAAATTAATTTTAACTAATTAAGTTTTGTTCAAACCTTTAAACAACTGAATGACAAGAAAATAAAAACTGATAAATTAAATTTAAGCATGCCTTTTTATAAAAAATTAAATATAAACGAACACACAATTGCCTATTTTTGGAAAATTTCCGAAGATATTACCTGGTTTTACGAAAAGGCGCTACTTAATAAAAATTCTTTATCAAGGGTAGAAAATATGCAGTCTGTTCCGCATCAAAAAGGTTTTTTGGCAGTAAGAATGTTACTTCAACATATTAATTTAACAGATTTTGATTTGTTTTATGATGCATTCGGGAAACCGCATCTAGAAGTAGAGGGTCAAAAGTCAAAAGACAAAATTGTTGAGCGTGAGATTAAAAAATACATTTCAATTTCTCATTCTCATGACTTTTCGTGCATTTGTATTAGCAACAAACCAGTTGGAATTGATATAGAAAAGTGTAAAGAAAAAACATTAAAAATTGTCTCAAGATATATGGATGTTTCGCAAATAGAAAATTTATCTGAAGTTGATAAAATCACAAAAGCGACTATAATTTGGGGCGTCAAAGAAAGTATTTTTAAATTAAAGAATGAAAAAGGTATTAGCTTTCCAAAACATATTTTCGAATTGCCTTTTCAATTATCAGACAGAAAAGGTGCCGCAAAATTAATTTTTAATAACAAAACCGAAGATTTTCAGTTTCAGTTTGAAAAAATAGAAGATTATGCTTTTGTTTGTGCTTTAACGAATTAAAAATGTACGAAACCATCATCCATCAATATAAAAGTATTCCGAATTGGCAAATTGCCATTGAAATTATCGTTTTTATTTTCGGTATTTTAAGCGTGTATTTTGCTAAAAAAGAAAATATTTTAGTTTATCCAACCGGAATTATTTGCACCATATTATCAGTATATATTATGTTTCACGCGAATTATTATGCAGATATGAGCATTAACATCTACTACTCCATAATGAGCGTTTATGGTTGGTATCAGTGGAAAAAAATCACAAACGGCGAAGCCCTTTCTATTTCTAGAACTAACACTAAAGAAAAAATTATTGGGATATTTCTTTTCATAATTACTGCTGTAATTTGTGTGTTTATTTATAACTTTTTTGAACATACCTTACAAGTAAACAACTTTTTAGACATTTTTACTACCTCATTATTTTTCACAGCAATGTGGTATATGGCACTTAAAAAAATTGAAAACTGGATACTTTGGATTGTTGGCAATACGTTTGCCGTTTATATATTTTTTGACAGACAACTATATATTATTGCCCTACAATACATTATTTTTACTATTTTAGCAGTCTTAGCGTATATAGAATGGAAAAAATATTTAGCGAAATAGATTTACAACAAATAGTTAAAAGAGGGAATTCTTTAGAAAAAATTATGCAACAATTGCATTATTTTAAAAACGGAATTCCAACTATTAACTTACTAAAAATAGCATCTATAAACGATGGAATTTTTCAATTTTCAGAACAAGAAATTAAAGAATTTTGTGCCTATTTCGATACATATAAAGACAACTATTCCATTGAAAAATTTGTACCAGCAAGTGGCGCTGCTACAAGAATGTTTAAATCGTTAAATGAATTTTTAACAAAATTTGATCCTGAAAAAGACACTATAAATTCCTATGTAAACCTTAATAAAGAAAGAGATTTATCATTATTTATTGTGGGGTTAAGAAGTTTTCCGTTTTATGACGAATTAAAAGAAAAAACTAAAAAAACCTTCACAGATTACGCAAACTATAATTCTGATCAAAAGATTTATGCAATTGTAAAAACATTATTGACTGAAAAAGGATTAAATTTTACCAATAAACCAAAAGGAATTTTACCATTTCACTATCGAAATGATGAGATTTTAACACCAATTGACGAACATGCTTTTGAAACCGACTTTTATAAAAAGCCAAACCAAAAAGCTAAAATACATTTTACGATTTCTAAAGAATTTCAAAACGATTTTCTAAAAATTACAAATAAATATAAAGATTTAGAAATCACCTTTTCGTATCAAACCGAAACTTCGGACACTATTGCTGTTAATGCAGATAACACCCCTTTTAGAACTCCTGAAAACGAATTGTTTTTTCGCCCTGGTGGACATGGTGCCTTAATTGAAAATTTAAATCAATTACAATCTGATATTGTTTTTATAAGAAATATAGACAATGTTTCTCAAAACAATCGAGAAGTTATTTTAACTCATAAAAAATTATTAGGCGGTATTCTATTACATACAAAAAAGGAAGTAGATGCTGCATTGAAAAAGTTTCAAAAAAACGAAATGAACGAGAAAAACTTCAAAGAAATTATTAATTTCATTGAAACAAAAATGTCTTTTCCTTTGCCTGATGAATTCAAAATGTATGAATTTGATTACCAAAAAGAGTATCTAATTAAAATTTTAAACAGACCAATTCGCGTATGCGGAATGGTAAAAAATGAAGGCGAGCCTGGTGGCGGTCCGTTTTGGGTTCAAGATGAAAAAGGGCGGTGCAATTTACAAATAGTAGAATTGTCTCAAATTGATTCAACGAACGAAAATCAACTAGCTGTTTTTAAAAATTCTACACATTTTAACCCTGTTGATATTGTTTGTAGCATCAAAGATTTTGAAGGAAATAAATTTGATTTGAATAAATTTGTCAATCCAAAAACTGCTTTTATTACTGAAAAAACAAAAAATGGTAAAGAAATAAAGGCGTTTGAATTGCCTGGATTATGGAATGGCGCGATGGCAAAATGGACTACTATTTTTGTGGAAGTCCCAATTGAAACCTTTAATCCAGTTAAAAAAGTCAACGATTTACTAAAACCCGCACATCAACCAAATAATTTAGATAGCAATTCTGTTTTATAGTGAAAGTATTGGTTATTACATCTGAACTAAATTTTAAAGCCGTAAGAAGCAGTGGTGCTGGCGGACAAAATGTAAATAAAGTATCATCTAAAATAGTGCTAATTTATGATGTCGCAACTTCTCAAGGTTTAGATGAGGAAGAAAAAATACTACTTCATACCAAACTAAAAACAAAAATTTCCCAAGAAAATTTACTGATTTTAACTTGCGATGAAGACCGAAGTCAATTCAAAAATAAAAAAATTATCATCAAGCGCTTTTTTGATATGTTAGAAAAAGCGTTAGCAAAACCTAAAGTTAGAAAAGCAACTAAAATTTCGAAAGGCGCCAACGAAAAACGCATACAAAAAAAGAAAAAAGCTGGCGAAATTAAAGCCGGAAGAAAAAAATTAGATTTCTAATTGAGATGGGTTCGAAGATTTAAATGGATTTAACTGATTAAAATAACACAAATTAAAAAATTTCTCAAATCTGTGTTCCAATAAAAAATTGTTATTGAAATTGCCATTGATTTTTGAAATTGAATTCCTATATTTGCAACATCTCAAAGGGGTGCTTGTTTTTCAGGCTGAGATTATACCCATAGAACCTGGGCGGGTAATGCTGCCAAGGAATACCGAGAACTACACATGTTTCTGCATTAGTTTCAGAAACTAAATTCTCAAAATCATTTTATTAATTATTTTTAACAAAGAGTAATTACCCCTTTTATTCGTATTAATTTACGAAGTATGAATTTATTTTTAAAAAGGCAAAAGGCAAAAGGCAAAAGGCAAAAGTTTTATAAATTAAGTCTATTTTCTATTCTCTTTTCTCTATTTTCTTACAGTCAAGAACAACCCAAAGATTCTGTAAAATCAATTGAAGAAGTCTTAATTTCTGGCGTACGAGCAAAAGACAAAAATCCAATCACCTTTACAAATGTTTCTAAAACACAAATTGCGCCAAGAAATTTAGGTCAGGACATTCCCATTCTATTAAATTATTTGCCATCTGTCGTTACTTCAACAGATGCCGGTGCAGGAATTGGCTATACCTATATGCGTGTTCGTGGTGCAGATGGTTCACGAATTAACGTAACTTTAAATGGTGTGCCGTTTAATGATAGCGAAAGTCAAGGCACGTATTTTGTAAATTTACCTGATTTCGCCTCTTCTTTGGAAAGCATTCAATTACAACGTGGTGTTGGTACATCTACAAGTGGCGCGGGTGCATTTGGTGCCAGTTTAAATTTACAAACTAAAGCTTCACAACCAAATAATTATGCGGAATTAGCTAATTCTTTTGGAAGTTTCGGAACCCGTAAGCATACTTTAGCTTTCGGAACAGGATTACACAATAATTTCGAAATGAACGCTCGAATTTCTAAAATAACCTCTGATGGTTTTATTGATAGGGCTTCTTCTGATTTATTTGGTTATTATTTTGACGCCAATTATATTACAAAATCAACAATTATTAAAGCAATTGCTTTTGGCGGAAAAGAAAAAACATACCAAGCTTGGAATGGTTTGGAAAATGAAGAAAAAATAAAAAATGATAGAACGTATAATTCGGCTGGGCAATACTCAGATGAATTTGGGAACACTCAATTTTACGGAAATGAAACCGATAATTATTGGCAAAATCATTTTCAATTGCATTGGAATGAAAAATTAAGTTCTAAATGGCAATCAAATATCGCGTTGCATTATACTTTAGGAAAAGGCTATTTTGAACAATATAAAGAAGACGAAAATTTTTCTGATTATTTGTTGCCCAACTTTAATGGAAATACCGCTACCGATTTAGTAAGAAAACGCTGGCTTGATAATGCCTTTTTCGGAAGTACTTTTTCATTAAATTATAAAACTGCAACCACTGATATTATTATTGGTGGAGCAGCAAATAAATATCAAGGAAAACATTTTGGTGAAGTGGTTTGGACACAATTATATGTCCCAAAAAATAATAAATATTACGACAATTTTGGAAATAAAAACGATGTGAATTTCTACTCAAAAGCTTCGCAGCAAATAGGAAAATTTAATGTTTTTGCTGATTTACAATATCGTATGGTTTTTTATCAAGCGAATAGCATCAAATTTGATGATGTTAATGACACTTTTCGCTTTTTCAATCCAAAAGCTGGAATTACATATACTTTAAATAATGTTAGCTCAATTTACGGATATTTCGGAATTGCAAATAAAGAACCACGAAGAGATGATTATGAAAGTAGCAGTGTAAAACCAGAACGTTTACATGATTTTGAATTAGGATATAAATTTAAAAGTAACAAAACGGTTGTAAATATTAATGCCTTTTATATGAAATACAAGAATCAATTGGTCGCAACTGGTGCTTTAAATGATGTTGGAAGTCCGATTTTTGAAAATAGTGGAAAAAGTTATCGTGCGGGTTTAGAAATAGAATCTTCACTACAAATTGCCACTAAATTAGTCTTGCAACCAAATATTACTTTAAGCACTAATAAAAATGAGGATTTTTATTTTGAAAGAAACGGCATTTTAAGCAATTTAGGAAATACAAATATTGCCTATTCTCCAAATATTGTTTTAGGAAACGCTTTAACATATTCACCTATTAAAACTTTACAAATTTCGTTATTAACCAAGTTTATTGGCAAACAATATATGGGAAATATTGATGCTGAAAAATCAGTTTTAACCGATTATACCACATCAGATTTAAATATTAATTACGAATGGAAAATCAATAAAGGGATCAAATCAATCATTTTTTCTGGATTGGTAAACAATATTTTTGATAGAACTTACGAATCAAACGGCTATTTTTATACCTATAATGATGATTTTAGTAATCCTCCAGCTATTTCCACAATTGAAGGGGCTGGCTTTTATCCACAAGCGGGAATCAACTTCTTAGTAGGAATGAATTTGAAGTTTTAGAATAAAAATTACTTACGACGTTTGCCACCCTGAAAGGGTCTCTTGCAAAACAAGGCACAAGTGAAAATACAAAGAGATGCTTTCAGCATGACAAACTTAGTGGTAATTTATTTTCCTTCAATCCAAGCTGTAATGCTTCTGTCGTCTGGTTGGGTTTTTGGTGAAATTACTTTTTCCAATTCGCCATTTTCGTTAAGAAGAAATTTTTGAAAATTCCATTTTACAGCAGCATCTTTTAAGCCGTTTTTTGATTTCTTTGTTAAGAATTCATAAATAGGATGGATATTTTTTCCTTTAACGGATATTTTCTCCATCATTGGAAAAGTAACGCCATAATTTATACTGCAAAAATTTTCTATATCAGAGGCATTTCCGGGTTCTTGCCATAAAAAATTGTTGGCTGGAAAACCTATAATTTCAAAGTTTTGATTTTTATATTTTTCGTAAACTTTTTGTAATTTTTCATATTGAGGTGTCAAACCACATTTTGAAGCGGTATTGACCACCAAGATTTTTTTTCCTTTTAAGGAGGAAAAATCGAAGTCATTTCCTTGTAAATTTTTCACCATAAAAGAATGAATAGAACCTTTTGGATACGATTTTGTGTCTTTATTTAAAAAAGAAAATATGGATTGTAACATTAATTATACACTTTTATGGTTGTGGCATCGATCATTTGTACACGATACGCTTTCATTGGATATTGTTTTCCGGCGGCCAATCCAGTAAACAAACTGTATTCGGCGTCGTCACAAGGACATTTGGCATTAATGCCATTAATAGTCATGGTAGAACAAGCTGCTAATGCTTGATTTGGGCAAGCTGCATCATAAGCTAAAAAATTACCACTACCCGCATTAAAAACGATCAAACCTCTAATTCCAGCTCCTGCAGAATTTACATACACTGCACTAGACGGATAAGCCAATACCGAATATTGAGGAAAACTCATATTTAGTATCACTTCAAACGAATAATTTGGCAAATAGGGGTTGTTATTATCGGTTTGTGTATCCCTATCACAAGAAAAAAAGACCGTAAACAAAATAAGAAAGTAAAAAATTCTTTTCATTTGTAATATTTATTTGAATTATCAAAATTAATTTATTTATATTTGACAAACTAATATAGTAAACGAAAAATAGTTAAATAAATTATATCTTTGCAAAAAGGGAATCCCATAGTTGTGGGATTTTTTCTATTTTATAAATTAATGAAGTTATGAGCACAGTATCTTATTACACAGCAGAAGGATTAAAACATTTAAAAGACGAGTTAGACCAACTTAAATCTATAGAACGCCCTAAGGCGTCACAAGCTATCGCAGAAGCAAGAGACAAGGGAGATTTGTCAGAAAATGCAGAATACGATGCTGCTAAAGAAGCACAAGGTTTGTTAGAAATGCGTATTTCTAAAATGGAAGAAGTGGTATCCAACGCGAGAATTATTGACGAATCTACTTTAGATGTGTCAAAAGCTTTGGTGTTATCTAATGTAAAAATCAAAAATCAATCTAACGGAATGGAACTGCAATACAAATTAGTTGCGGAAAGTGAAGCAGATTTAAAAACAGGAAAAATATCCGTAACTTCTCCTATTGGAAAAGGATTATTAGGTAAAAAAGTAGGTGAAATTGCAGAAATTATTGTACCAAATGGTGTATTGAAATTTGAGGTTTTAGAAATCACTCGTGACTAACTTAATGTGTCAATTAGAAAATGTGCCAATGTGCCAATAATTGACTAATTATCTAATTGACTAATTAAAATTATGAGTTCTATTTTTACCAAAATAATTAACGGCGAAATTCCTTGTTATAAAATTACAGAAAACGAAGATTTTATTGCTTTTTTAGATGTAAATCC
>NZ_JBIPMS010000046.1:0-11910 GCF_044368995.1 Flavobacterium sp.
CAAGTCCGTTTGTACCATTTGTTCCAGCCGGACCTTGAGGACCAGTAGCCCCATTAAGTCCGTTTGTTCCAGCTATACCTTGTGGCCCTTGTGGTCCAACTGCACCGTCAGCACCTTGAGGCCCAGTAGCGCCATCAAGTCCGTTTGTACCTGCCGGACCAGTAGCTCCAGTTAATCCGATTGGCCCTTGAGGCCCAACTGCACCGTTAAGTCCGTTTGTTCCTGGTAAACCTTGAGGTCCTTGAGGCCCAACTGCACCATCAGCACCGTTTGTTCCTGCAATACCTTGAGGTCCTTGAGGACCAGTTAATCCTATTGGACCTTGAGGACCAGTAGCACCGTCAAGTCCGTTTGTTCCGTTTGTTCCTGCTATACCTTGAGGTCCTTGTGGTCCAACAGCACCGTCAACACCATCAGCACCGTCAGCGCCTTGCGGCCCAGTTAATCCGATTGGACCTTGTGGACCAACAGCTCCATCAAGACCATTTGTTCCTGCTATACCTTGAGGTCCTTGAGGTCCTTGCGGTCCAACTGCACCGTCAGCACCATTTGTTCCTGCAATACCTTGAGGTCCTTGAGGTCCTTGCGGTCCAACTGCACCATCAGCACCGTTTGTTCCTGGTATACCTTGAGGTCCCGTAGCTCCAGTTAATCCTATTGGACCTTGAGGCCCAACTGCACCGTTAAGTCCGTTTGTTCCATTTGTACCGTTTGTTCCTGGTAAACCTTGAGGTCCTTGAGGTCCAACTGCTCCTGTTGGCCCAGCTACACCTTGAGGTCCTTGCGGTCCAGCAGGGCCTGGTGTTCCGGTGCCTGAAGAAGCTGCATAAAAAGCAAAAGGAACTGCCATAAAAGGCTGGTTGCTTATTTCTGTGTAATCAGAACATATTCCGGTTGTACTTAAATCCACTTTTAAGCTCTTAGGATTGGCATTCCAAATAATATTTGAAAAAGAAGTGGCATATCCGCCTATTTTGACACCAGTACCAATAATTAAATTCACCATACCGTATTCATCCGTTGTGGTTTTGATAGTTTCAATATATTCAAATAGTGAATTGTGGTCAATAATTGAAAATTTTAAACAAATATTTTTATTTACCAATGGTGCATTTGTATTATTTACTCCCGGCAATTCTTCGCCCGCAGGATTAATTATTAGTGCTTGGTAGGTAATTCCTCTGGTTTGAGAATAACCAATGAAGCTCATAAATAATAAAAGTGTAACTACTATTTTTTTCATGACGTATTAATTAATATAATGGAAAATGTAATCCCAAATGGATCTGATTATTTGTAAAAGAAAGTTTTTCGGCAGAAGTATTAGATACATTAAATGCTTTTGAAAATTCATATCCTAAAGAAAATTCGATGCCACTATTGATGGCATAATGAAAATCAATACCAATATTAGGCTGGAGTAGTATTCCTTTGAACTCTTCATTCTTAGAAATGTCATACAACACATTGTTGATAAACTGTTCTCCTTTAATTATAGTTGAAGTAGCACATCCTAATTTTGTTTTTACTTTAAAGGAATCATAATCTTGAAACAAAATATAATTAAGTTCGTTTTGAATGCCTAAATAATTAGTGTTCCAAGCATAGTTAGATACATTTGAACCACCCACAGCATTCAATTGGTTAAAAACTAAACTTACTGCATAATAAATTTCATCTGAAGATAAATCAAAAGCCATACCCAGCTGATAAAAAGAACCTTCACCGCTTCTTATATTAGGATTTGACATTCCAAGTGAATTTTTATAATCATATTTTGTGAAATTTTTACCCGTAGCAATAAACAGTTCTTGGCTCTGCAAGTAACATCCCGAAAACAAAAGTAAAAGGAGTAAATATTTTTTAATCATTATGTTTTAATTTTTAATTATTTTAGTGTGATAGGTGAATATATTATTAGAAAGTTGTATAAAGTATTCTGCACTTTGTAACACTTGAAGATTAACGCTGGTTTTGTTATCGAATATTTGAAGTGTATTTGAATATACTTGACGCCCTAAAACATCATATACCAACAAAGAAACATTTTCTCCAATAGATTGAGAAAACTGAAAATTGATGACATCAATATAGGGATTTGGATAAGTTAAGGTGTTGACATGGACTACATTATTAGCTATAATTTTATCCCAATTGCTTTGTTGAAAGCCTTGTTGGACAATTACATTTCCTGTTTTGGTACCTATTATAGATTGCTGACCAATAGTATACTTAACTACTAATCCTGATTGTATGGTTGCAGTACCTCCTTGAGCACTAACCATTTGATGATGCATTTTTTGTGAATAACTCAAGGTAGAAATTAATAAAAACAAAATTGATTTGATCGTAAAAATTGATTTCATCGCGCAATAGGTTTAGGTTTACAAATTTTTTGCAATATTAAAATAAATTTTTAAAAATTTCAATTTATTGAAAAAATTAAAACCATTGTTTTTTTTATTTTTCAATTTTTAGTAATTATTTTCAATTTTTAGTAAATACTTCTACTAATTTTTTTTATCTAACTAAATTAAATTATTTAATTTTGAATTTATGAAAAATCAAAAACGGAAGATTTATTTATAACATATGGTATACAGTATATAAAATAATTATTAACTAAAGTGACCCAGATGACATCAAATATTGCACTAGCTTTTTCAGCTTTTTTAGGTTATATTCTTATATTTTTGACTCTCAAAAACCCTAAATACAACAGAATATTAAATTCTTTTTTAATGTTTATGTTTTTTATTTCAAGTACACTTTTGTTAATTGCTGGAATTGCTGGTATTTATAATGACTCTGATTTAAAGGCATTTTATGCCAAAAGCAATATTTACATTGCTTTATTTGTACCCTTTTTTTATTTATATTTTAAATATTTAATTAGAGATCATCAGCGTTTTCTTTTTAAAGATTTTATGCATATTATATTTCTATTTTTAGCAATATTAGAAAGAAAATTTTTATTATTCGACACCCTATTTGATTGTAAATTAAACTATTTTTTCAGTCAATTTTTTGCGGTTTATGCAATAATTTATCTTAGAAAGATATTTTTACTACTTAAAAAAAATGTTTGGAATAAGAAAGCAACTTTAAGTATAGTAATGACTCAAAATGAATTAATTAAAAAATGGTCTATCATATTATTTAGCGTCCTAGTTATTAATATTATTCGCTTCTATTTTGTATACTATAGGCAATATTTATTTTTTGAACCTATAATTATAGGCCATTCTGTAGAGTATCTTTGGGCATCTGCACTAGTTTATATTGTATTATTTGTAATAATTTTATCGTATCCAGAAATACTTTACGGTTATTATAAGTTTCAGACAGAAGCCTCTAAAATAAATCCTGATTCATATATTAACAACTATTGGAATTTAAATTCAAAAATTCAAATAAACAATACTCATGACCAAGCGCTAAAAGAAAAAATAAGTTCTAAAATTGAAAGTTATATTTTTGAATTAAACGTTGTTTTGTACAACAATAGCTATTTTATTAATCCTAATTTTTCTATTAAAGACTTAGCTCAAGTGTTAAATATCCCTAAAAGTCATTTAACTTTTATTTTTAAATACCATTCTGAAATATCCTTCTCAGATTATAAGAAAATATCTAGAATTCAAAATTCATTAGAACTAATTAATAATAAATATTTAACGTCTAATACTTTGGATTCGCTAGCTAGAAAAGTAGGATTTTCTTCATATAATCCATTTTTTAGTTGTTTTAAAGATGTTGTTGGAAAAACACCCCGCGAATACGTTTCAACTATTAAAAGTAATTTAAATAAATTGAAATAGATATTGTATGAATATTCAACTAGAAAGTTTTCTGAAATAGGCAGCTTTTTATCTATTTAATTAATTCATCAACAAATGATTAAGTTTTAGTATTGGTTTTTTTTATAGTATTATTAAATAATTAATCACTATTTTTGCACTTTTATTTTGAAAATTTATGACTACACAGAAAATTATTGGGTACAGAAAGTTACTTAATGTTACCAGAGATGCAACATTAAAAGAATTGAAAACAATATATAGAAATAGTATGAAGGAAGATCATCCTGATACTATTGCAGATCCAGTTGAACGTTTAGCAGCTGAAGAAAGAAGTAAGAATATTATTGAAGCCTACCACTTTTTAGTAAGCATCGCTCCAGAAACAAGAGAGAAAGTAAAGGCAGAATACTTAGCTACAACAACAACTTCACAAATTTCCGATTTTTATATGGACAAAGGTGTTTTGTATATTAGCTTTGCAGACGGAAGTAAATTCGAATACTTTGGTGTGCCAAGAAATACCTATGTGAAAATGGTAAACGCCGAATCACCTGGTCGTTTTGCCCGTCGTCACATTTATAATGAATTTTTATACCGTAGTGCAACTAAATTAGTTGCTGCAGAATAAATAGCTAACATAATATTGTATAAAAAGCCATTCTAAAACGAGTGGCTTTTTTATGTACCTTTGTAAAAAATAAAAATATGTCGCATAAAGCAGGTTTTGTTAATATAATAGGTAATCCAAACGTGGGAAAATCTACCTTAATGAATGCTATGGTAGGTGAGAAGTTGTCTATCATTACAAGTAAGGCACAAACTACTCGTCACAGAATTTTCGGAATCGTAAATGATGAAGACTATCAAATTGTGTTTTCTGATACACCCGGAATTATAAAACCCGCCTACGATTTACAAACCAGTATGATGGATTTTGTAAAAAGTGCTTTTTCTGATGCCGATATTTTAATTTATATGGTTGAAATTGGTGAAAAGGAACTAAAAGACGAGGACTTTTTTAATAAAATTATTCACGCTAAAATTCCAGTGTTACTTTTATTGAATAAAATTGATAAATCAAACCAAGAATTATTAGAAGAACAAGTACAAACATGGCAAATAAAAGTACCTAATGCTGAAATTTTTCCAATTTCGGCTTTAGAAAATTTTAATGTAAAAGAAGTTTTGAATCGAATTGTTGATTTATTACCGCTTTCGCCACCTTATTATCCAAAAGATGCGTTAACAGACAAACCAGAACGTTTTTTTGTAAATGAAACCATCAGAGAGAAGATTTTATTAAATTACGACAAAGAAATTCCGTATGCAGTTGAGGTAGAAACCGAGGAGTTTTTAGAAGATGAAAAAATAATAAGAATCCGTTCTGTAATTATGGTAGAACGCGAAACACAAAAAGGAATTATAATCGGACATAAAGGTGCTGCCTTGAAAAAAGTAGGGATGCAGGCTCGTGCCGATTTAGAATTATTTTTCGACAAACAAATACACATTGAAATTTTCGTAAAAGTGAATAAAGATTGGCGAAACAATGCCTTTCAATTACGTAGATTTGGATACAACCAGAAGTAATAAGAAATAACTAGTTTACAGGATTTAGAAGACAGTTTGGGATAAAGCATTTGTTATTACTTGTTAAAACTCCCAACTTTTAAACTATCTTTGCACAAAATTTAAGAATAATGAATAATATTGTAGCCATAGTAGGAAGACCAAATGTAGGAAAATCTACGCTTTTTAATCGTTTAATACAACGTAGAGACGCCATTGTAGACTCTGTGAGTGGTGTAACGCGCGATAGAAACTATGGAAAAAGTGAGTGGAATGGAAAAGAATTTTCAGTAATTGATACGGGTGGCTACATTAAAGGTTCTGACGATATTTTTGAGAGTGAAATAAGAAAACAAGTAGAATTAGCAATAGACGAGTGCGATGCCATTATTTTTATGGTAGATGTAGAAGAAGGCATTACGCCAATGGATGATGAAGTTGCAAAATTATTACGTAAGGTTACTAAACCAGTTTTATTAGCCGTGAACAAAGTTGATAATTCAAAACGTGTTACAGATGCGTTGGAGTTTTATAATTTAGGATTGGGCGAATATTTTACAATTGGCGCCATGAATGGAAGTGGAACAGGAGAATTATTAGATAAACTAGTGGAAGTTTTACCCGAGATGCCAGAAGCAGTTGAAGATGAAAATCCATTACCTCGTTTTGCCGTTGTTGGAAGACCAAATGCTGGAAAATCGTCTATTATTAATGCCTTAATTGGTGAAGATAGATTTGTGGTTACAGATATTGCAGGAACAACTCGTGATGCTATTGATACCACTTATAACCGTTTTGGTTTCGAATTTAATTTGGTAGATACTGCCGGAATTAGAAGAAAAGCCAAAGTAAAAGAAGATTTAGAATTTTATTCTGTAATGCGATCGGTACGTGCCATTGAGCATTCAGATGTTTGTATTTTGGTGATTGATGCCACTCGTGGTTTTGAAGGACAAGATCAAAGTATTTTTTGGTTGGCCGAAAAAAACAGAAAAGGTATTGTAATTTTAGTCAACAAATGGGATTTAGTGGAAAAAGATACCATGACCGCTAGAGATTACGAACGTAAAATTAGAGAAGAAATTCAACCATTTACAGATGTGCCGATTTTGTTTGTATCGGCAACAGAAAAACAACGTTTGCTGAAAGCTTTAGAAACCGCTGTTGAGGTTTTTGAAAACAGAAAACAAAAAGTACCAACATCTAAATTCAACGATTTGATGTTGCCAATTATTGAAAACCAACCGCCACCAGCGTTAAAAGGAAAGTATGTAAAAATAAAATATTGTATGCAGTTGCCTACTCCGGTGCCTCAGTTTGTGTTTTTTGCCAATCTACCGCAATACGTAAAAGAACCGTACAAGCGTTTCTTGGAAAACAAATTGCGTGAAAACTACAATTTTAGTGGTGTGCCAATAGATATTTACTTCAGACAGAAATAATATAAAAAAACCGATAAGTGATTATCGGTTTTTTTATATTTAAATTTTGGCTATTAAACACTAACATTACCAACTTCCACCAGCACCTCCGCCAGAAAAGCCTCCGCCGCCAAATCCGCCGCCGAAGCCTCCGCCAAATCCACCACCAGATGATGAACCGCCGCCAAAACTTCCACCGCTGCGACCCAAACTACTTAATATAATAATATCCATCAAGTCGGGACCACGCATTCCACCTGAATTGCCGCCGTTATTTCCTTTGTTTTTAGAGGCTATGATCAAAAATAAAATTACAAAAACTATTATGATTAGTATTGGAATACTACTTCCTTTTTCTTTTTTTCGTTCGCCTTTGTATTTTCCTGTTAAAACTTTAAAAATAGCATCAGTACCTTTATCTAATCCACTAAAGTAATTTCCTGCTTTAAATTCTGGAATTATGTCATTTCTAACAATTTCACCTGTCATACCTGCTACAAGTTGAACTTCGGTTCCATAACCAGGTGAAATCCAAATTTTACGATCATTTTTTGAAAGTAAAATTACAATTCCATTGTCTTTTTCGGCATCTCCAATCCCCCAAGCTTCTCCCCAATTTGGTGTTAAAGTTTGGATATTGTCTCCGTTTAAATCTTCTATAATAATGGCAACAATTTGTGTAGAAGTGGAATCAGAATATCTAACTAATTTTTCTTCTAATTGG
The DNA here is from genome assembly GCF_044368995.1 of Flavobacterium sp. Lineage (GTDB taxonomy): Bacteria > Bacteroidota > Bacteroidia > Flavobacteriales > Flavobacteriaceae > Flavobacterium. The sequence continues at coordinate 7,518 of NZ_JBIPMS010000046.1, forward strand.
GTTTTTTCAGTTTCTGATAATAGTTTTGCATAATCGTAAACAGAAGTTTGTAAACTGGGTTTTTCAGGAATTGTATATTGTCCCAACGAAATTTGAGTAAACAATAAAAAAGCAAAAAAGGTAATTTGACCTACACTTTTTGAAATTTGGAATTTTATTTTTGTAAGTTTCATATTAACCTCTTGAAATTTCATTAGACAATTCATCTATATCACCTTCATGATTATAAGGAAAATATTTTTTTAGTTGTTCACCAGCTTCTAAAATTCCTTTGATTAAACCTTCTTTATACTGTCCATCTTTGAATTTTTCAATCACAACATCTTTTGTAGAATTCCAAAAATTGGCATCTACTAAATCATTAATGCCTTTATCGCCAAGAATAACAAAACTTTTAGTTGCTGTACAAATGTAAAATAGCACCCCGTTTTTCAATTCTGTAGCATCCATTTTAAGGATATGAAAAACCTCTTTTGCTCTTTCCATTGAAGGTTTGGTGCTGTTTTCTTCTATATGCACACGAATTTCTCCTGATGTATTTTTTTCGGCAATCACAATCGCTGCAACAATTTCTTGTTCTTCAGTTTTAGATAAAAAAGGCGTATTTTCTGGCATTATTTTGACTGGTTTACTAAATTAGAATTTTACTTTCGGTGCATTTTCTGCTCCAGCAACGGCTTTAAAGTATGCTTTTTCAGTATAACTACCTAAAAATATATTTTGTGGCATAGCTAAAACATATCCATTATAAGCTAAAACTGATTCGTTAAAACGAGTTCTAGCAGTTAAAATTTGGTTTTCTGTACTTGCTAATTCGTCTTGTAATTGTTTGAAATTTTCTGTTGCTCTTAATTGCGGATAGGCTTCAACGCTAACTAAAAGTTTCGATAATGAACTAGTAATACCACTTTGCGCTTGATTAAATTGATCTAATTGCGCTGGAGTAATGTTTTTTGGATCAATAGTTACCGAAGTTGCTTTTGCTCGCGCTTCTACAACTGCGGTTAAAGTGCTTTTTTCAAAATCGGCCGCACCTTTTACGGTATTAACTAAATTGTCAATCAAATCAAGTCGTCTTTGGTAAGCCGTATTGACATTTCCCCATTCTTTTTCTGTGGCTTGACTAAATACTAAAGCTTTGTTTTTTACATTCATGAAGTATAAAAATCCTAAGATAATAATACCTACGATAACTAATACTGGAGCAAATTTTTTCATTTTTTTTTTGATTTTAAGTTAATTTATTTTGTTGTTATTTTTTTACTGTTTACTAATTTCTGAACACTGATTACTAAATCAAAGCCCTTTTTTTATTTCTAATAATTGATTTTTTATGCCTTCCAATTTATTTATGATTTCAAAATTGTCTAAGGTTTTCTTTTTTCCTTCTTTTAAATGAATTTTTGCACCTTCCAAAGTAAAACCGCGTTCTTTTACCAAATGGTAAATCATTTGCAATACTTTTACATCATCTGGACGAAACATTCTGTCGCCTTTAGCATTTTTTTTAGGATTGATTTCGTCAAATTCTTTATCCCAAAAACGAATTAATGAAGTGTTTACATCAAAAGCTTTAGCTAATTCGCCAATGCCATAATATCTTTTTTCTGGTAAGTTTATTTGCATTTTTTTTATATTTGATTCACTGATTATTGTCAAATTGACATATTAATCAAGAGATTGATTTTCCTGATTGGCTAATTTAGTAATTAAAACATATTCTTTAGCAGAAATACTGCCATAATAAAAATTTAAAGGGTTTACTACTTCACCGTTTTTATGTACTTCATAATGTAAATGTGATGCTTCACTTCGTCCTGTACTCCCTACATAACCAATAATATCGCCCCGTTTTACTTTTTGCCCAGCTCTAACTTTATATTTGCTTAAATGAGCATATAATGTCATGTAACCATAACCATGATTAATTTCTAAATGGTTTCCAAACCCAGAAACGGTTCCGTCCGCTTTTTTTACTATTCCATCGCCAGTAGCATAAATCGGAGTTCCAGATTTAGCAGAAAAATCCATGCCTTTATGAAATTTTCTAATTTTAGTAAACGGATCGCTTCTATACCCAAAACCAGAAGCCATTTGTTTTAGTTCTTCATTTTTTACGGGCTGTATGGCTGGAATAGACTTCAATAATAAAGCTTTTTGCTTAGCTAATTTCGTAATTTCATCTAAAGAAACAGATTGTATGGCCAAAGCTTTCATTATTTCATCTACTTTTTTAGTAGAGCCAATTAGTAAATCGCTTGTGTTAAAATCCTCCAAATCTTTATACCTATTTTTACCACCTAATCCTGCTCTTCTTTCTTCGTTTGAAATTGGGGAACTATTAAAATATAATCTATAAACGGAGTTGTCTCGCTCTTCAATAGCAGCTAAAGCTTCATCCATTAATGCTATTTTTCCGTTTAACAAATTATAGTTTAATTTCATCATCTCTAATTCTCTTGCTTGTAATTTTGATTTTGGTGTTTCAAAAAAATTGGTATTGCTTAAAATAAAAACCCCTAAAAACCCAAACAAGGCACTAGCTAATAAAAAAAGCATCACATATCCAATTTTGGTACTATTTTTAGTGACAATTTGCTTAAAAGCTAGTTTTTCTGCGTCGTAATAAAATTTTACTCTTTTCATAAGTTAAAAAAGTTGCCTTTTAGAAACTTTTTGATGTTAGCGATTTCATTAAAAATTACTATTTTTGTGCACGTTACAACAAAGTAATACTTATTATACGAAAGAACTTAAAATTTGTTTCATATTTTTGAAATATTTTTAAGAATTTCAATTAAATAAATTATTTGATACCATATCATAAAAATGAAATCACAAGATATAAGAAAAGCCTATTTACAATTTTTTGAAAGCAAAGGACACACCATTGTGCCTTCTGCTCCAATTGTATTAAAAGATGACCCAACACTGATGTTTAATAATTCAGGTATGGCTCAGTTTAAAGAGTTTTTCTTGGGAAATGGAACACCAAAAAGTAATCGAATTACGGATACTCAAAAATGTTTACGTGTTTCAGGAAAGCATAACGATTTAGAAGATGTTGGGTTTGATACGTATCACCACACCATGTTCGAAATGCTTGGGAATTGGTCTTTTGGTGATTATTTCAAAAAAGAAGCGTTACCTTGGGCTTGGGAATTTCTTACAGACGTTTTAAAGCTGGATAAAGACCGTTTGTATGTTTCAGTTTTTGAAGGAAGCAAAGAAGATAACGTGCCTTTTGATCAAGAAGCGTGGGATATTTGGAAACAATTTGTACCCGAAGAACGCATTATTTTAGGAAATAAAAAAGATAATTTTTGGGAAATGGGCGACCAAGGTCCTTGTGGACCCTGTTCAGAAATTCACATCGATTTGCGTTCAGATACTGAAAGAAATGACGTTTCTGGAAGAAGTTTAGTGAACGCAGATCATCCACAAGTTGTTGAAATTTGGAATAACGTATTTATGGAATTTAACCGTAAAGCGGATGCTTCTTTAGAAAAATTACCTGCACAACATGTGGATACCGGAATGGGATTTGAGCGTTTGTGTATGGCAATGCAAAACGTAACTTCGAATTATGATACCGATGTTTTTACTCCGCTTATTGCAAAAGTTGAGGAAATCACAGGATTAAAATATACGCCAAACGAAGTAAAAAATGTAACAGAAGAACAAAACAAAACCAACATAGCTATTCGTGTAGTGGTTGACCACGTTCGTGCGGTGGCTTTTGCTATTGCAGATGGACAATTGCCTTCTAACACCGGAGCAGGTTATGTAATTCGCAGAATTTTACGTCGTGCGATTCGTTACGGATTTACGTTTTTAGACACAAAAGAACCTTTTATAAATAAGTTAGTGCCTGTTTTAGCCAATCAAATGGGAGAATTTTTCCCAGAAATTAAATCGCAACAACAATTGGTTACCAATGTAATTCGTGAAGAAGAAGCTTCGTTTTTAAGAACTTTAGAGCAAGGCATTCAGTTGTTAGATAACGTAATTTCAACAACAATTGGAAAAGAAGTTTCAGGAGAAAAAGCATTTGAATTATATGATACTTTCGGTTTTCCAATCGATTTAACAGCTTTGATTCTTAGAGAAAGAGGATTTAGTTTAGACGAATCTGGCTTTGAAACCGAATTGCAAAAACAAAAAACGCGCTCTCGTGCAGCTTCAGAAGTTTCTACAGAAGATTGGTCGGTTTTGATTCCTGGAAATGTGGAAACATTCGTAGGATATGATCAAACAGAAAATGAGACAAAAATTACTAGAATCCGTAAAGTCGATTCTAAAAAAGACGGCATTTTATACCAAATTGTTTTAGAAAACACGCCGTTCTATCCAGAAGGTGGTGGACAAGTAGGAGATAAGGGAACTTTAATCA
>NZ_JBIPMS010000143.1:0-3873 GCF_044368995.1 Flavobacterium sp.
ATATTTAATTTAATCGCTATGAAAAAACAAACAAATCTATTTTTAAAATGTTTTTTTTCATTACTTTTACTATTGTTTGTAGTAGGTTGTGAGAAAGAAGACCAAAACACCGAAGAAACAACTAAAGTAAGCAACATTGTAAAAAAGAAAATAACGTTTGGTGAGTTTGCTACTCACAGTTTAGCGTTTAATAAATTACTTGAAGCCGAAAACAAGTTGGATGGCAAAACTGTTTATGGCAAAAACGTTCAGACGAACAGCACAGGAACAAATTATTATTTTGATTTAAATAGTATAATTCATATGCAGTATCAAGGTTTAGAATCTTTTACAATTCCAGTTGTTAGAGAAATAGATAATGGTAAGCTAGAAAATTTAATGATTAGTAAAAATAGCGATGGGGTATATACAGCAAAATTATTAACGTATACATTGACTCCACAAGAGAAAAATGATTTAATTGTTGGAAATTTAAAAAACATTCAACATCCAATTGAAACCGAATTAATAGAAGATTTTTCTACTATGTCCAGTGTGATTTGTGGTTATTCAACCGTTCAAGTAATTACATCTTGTGGTTCAGGAGAACATCACGCAGGAAATATTTTTAGCTGAGGAAGCTGTAATTCTTCCTCGTTACCATCAATTAAAACCATTACTGTTGCTGAATATTGTGACAATGGAGGCGGCAGTGGCGGTGATGGTGGCAATTATGGCAACCCATTTGGAGATGATGGCGGAGGGGGCGGTGCTGTAGATTCAGATTTTCCAACAATAGATACACCAACTGAAGATTTTGAAGAGGGTATTTCTGAACCAACTTTAAGTGCAGAGGTTGATGGCACAAAGCCTGGTCCAAAATTTAAAAGACCGTTTGAATGTTTAAATGACAACCACTTACATGCAATTTTTCCTAATTCAACGGCTATTGATAGAGCAAGATTAATTTTAAAAATTAGAGCGTATGGCGAGTATTTTGGTATAGACACCAAAGAAGAATTGGCACACTTTTTGGGACAAATAGGACAAGAAACAGGCGGATTAACAAATTTAACACCAGAAGAAAATTTAAATTATTCAGCAAATAGGTTAGTTGCAGTTTGGCCAAGAACGTTTACTACTAATCCAAATAACACAACATTAGCACAGGCATCAGAATATGCTAATAATCCAGAAAAATTAGCTAATTTTATTTATGCTGATGTTAATGGTAATGATGCACCCGGACAAGGCTGGAAATATAGAGGCAGAGGTGTTGTACAGTTAACAGGTAGGGCTAATTATTATGCCTATCATCAGTATCTTACAAGTATTGGACTTGGTTGGTATTTAACTAATGTTAATGATTTAGCAGACCCGGCAGATTGTACACATTCAGTTTTAAGCGGCATGTGGTTTTTTAAAGATAGGGTATTAAATAAAATGACTGTGAATGCCAATACAAATCCTGATGATGTAACTGCAAAAATTAATAGAAAAACAGATAAAGATTCTTATAAAAAGCGAAGAGATTATACGAATGCAGCAAAACAACATTTACCAGTTTGTCCAACTAATTAATTAAAAACATATACAATGAAAAATATAAAAATAAATAAGAAATTAATTATACTACTATTTGTAGTAGGCATTACAGCAGTTGCGTTTAATGCAAAAAAGATATTTACTAAATTAGACATTAGTAATAAGCAAGAAGTTATAGCAAAACCATTTGTTGTAAAAAAGAATCAAAAAAGCGCTACACCCAATGCTACATTAAGTATGAACCCACAACAAGATATTGTTGGCACATGGTTAATGGAAAATTCACCTTCAGATAAGTATGTTTTTACAAATGATAATAAACATTACACCTATGTTGATAATGTTTTACAATGGTCTTACTCTTATGAATTTGTTGATTATTTATCAAATGGTAATCCAATTCCTACAGGTAAGTATTTAATAAAATTTACGGATCTTGATGATGGTGATGTAAGTTATGAATGGGTTTTTGATGTTGGACCAAATCCTGGAGATTATCTTACATTAATTGGTGAAGATAATGGAAGAATGGCTTTTTTTATAAAGCAGTAAGTAAAATAAAAGAGGTTATAATTTTGTTTTGTAGCCTCTTTTAAAAAGTGTTTTTTGTATGAAAATTAAAGTGTTATTATTTTTTGTAGTAGGCATTACAGCAGTTGCTTTTAATGCAAAAATAATACTAACCAAATTGCAGGTAACCAATAAGCAAGAAGTTGTTGCAAAACCAAATTTTACCAAAAAAGAACAGAAAAAAACAGCAACAAACACAACTTTAAGTATGAATCCACAACAAGATATTGTTGGCACATGGTTAATGGAAAACCACCCCAATTCAAAATGGGTATTTACAAATGATAATAAACATTACACCTATGTTGACAATGTTTTACAATGGTCTTACTCTTATGAATTTGTAGATTATTTACCAAATGGGAATCCTATTCCTACAGGAGAGTTTTTAATAAAATTTACGGATCTTGATGATGGTGATGTAAGTTATGATTGGGTTTATGATGTTAGTCCTAATGCAGGAAGTTATCTTACTTTAATTAGTGAAGATACAGGTAGAATGGGGATTTTTATAAAGCAGTAAGTAAAATAAAAGAGGTTGTAATTTTGTTTTGTAGCCTCTTTTTTAAAAGAGTTTTTAGCAAGAAAATTACTGAAAAAATGTTTACAAGAGCATTAAATAAAGCCACTTTGAAAAGAAAATTTGCAATTTGTTTTTTTATAATGACTATTCTAAGTTGTAAAAAATCAGCTAATGTTAATATAAAATCTGAAAAGACAAATACTGAAATAGAAAGTAAGTTTCTAAATCTAGACAGTATTCAAAACAGAAATAATAAGGATATTGAAATAGCTGGAGATCGTGTTAATAAACTAATTGTATCACGAGAAGACAGTTTAATTTGGATTACTTCAAGCAAATACTTGGATCATCGAATTTTTGGGTATGAAAAACCAAACATCAACTCAAAAAAATTGATTTTGATTTCTTGTTTTACTGCTGATGTGGAAAATAATCCGTTTGGACTTCCACTAGGAGCGTATTATGAATTGGACATAAATCATAAAGCAAAATTTTTAAAAAAGGATAAAGAATTTATTGTCGCAAAATTTATCTTATATGAAAAGGTTATGGAAAATATTTACTTTGAAAAAAAATGGATTGAGTTTGACGATTAATAAAAATGTAGCTTTTATACAAGCACTGACGTTTGGCAAAATTTTAAACTTTGTAATAAATACAAGTTTACATTTCTTAGGAGATCTTTATACTTAACAAAAAGTAATCGGTTCACTAGTCGCAACCTCGCCAAGTAATGAAACTTTTGTGATGTTGATATCTTGGGTTTATGGTGTTGGACCAAATCCTAGAGATTATCTTACTTTAATAAGTGAAGATACAGGTAGAATGAGGGTTTTTATAAAGCAGTAAAATTACAAGTTCGATTAATTAGTCCTAAAAAATTGTTATAAAAACAAATAATAAACACTTGCAATAACATTTTTGGAAGTGTTTTTTTCAATACAATTAAATCTTTGTAATTACCAATTCCACTCTTCGGTCAAATTGCTCATCTTTGCCAATAGGTTGTGTGTTTCCGTATCCTTTAAATGTCATACGTACTTTACCAATGCCCCGGCTGTGAAGAAACTTATAAACCCTTTCTGCTCTGTTTGTTGATAATTCTCTTTTTCGAGTTTCCATGTCAATAGCATCCTTATGAGGCCTAGGCGTACAGCAGACGTGACCTTGAATTTCAATATGAATGTTGGGGTATCTTTTTAATAAGATTATAATCGATTCGAGTTGTTTTCTGGCGCTTTCTTTCAGTCTGCTGC
>NZ_JBIPMS010000047.1:0-11614 GCF_044368995.1 Flavobacterium sp.
TTTCCCGAATTTTCTTGCTTTAATGGCTTTCATTACTAAAGGAAATGTAGTTACAGCTACTAAAATTAGTATGATTTTTTCGATATGATGTTTTAAATCAATGTCAAATTTTTCTAAAAATAAGCCGTATAAATAATGCCCCGCATACACCAAAATAAACGACCATAAAATAGAACTTATAATATTATACAACATGAATTTGCTTTTTTTCATGTGTACAATTCCAGCAATAATAGGGACAAAAGTTCTTACAATGGGTAAAAATCTTGCAAAAACTATGGCAACGCCACCATGCTTTTGAAAGAAACTTTCGGAGTGGTCTAGGTATTTTCTCTTAAAGAAAAAACCATCCTTTTTTTGATATAAATTTTTCCCGTAAACAGATCCAAACCAATAACCAAAAATATTACCAATTATTCCAGAAAGTGCAATCAATGTCGCTATCACAAAAACTGGCGAATAACCTGGAGGTAAAAAAGTTAAAGGTTTCGCCAAAGCTTCACAATAAATTCCAGATAAAAACAACAAACTATCACCAGGAAGAAAAAATCCTATAAACAAACCAGTTTCGGCAAATACAATAAATAAAACCATGTAAATTCCGATTGGAACGCCACCTAATTCTAAGTTAATGTAAAATTCTGGATTAAAAAGTTTGGTCCAATTAAATTCAGAGTCAATTTCTTGGACTTGTATGAATAGGTTGGATATGCTGTTTTTTAGTAGGTCTACGATGAATTTCATGGGGTTCAATTTTTATTTTTTAGCGAAAATCATTACTTAATTCCAATTTCTTGTGCGGCTTCGTGTTTAGATTCCCATTTGTCAATAGCTGCTGTTGAAAGCGCGTTTCCTAACACATTGGTCATACTTCTGGCCATATCGCAAAAATGGTCAATTGGCAAAATTAAAGCAATTCCTTCTGGCGGAATACCGAACATAGCACAAGTAGCAACTACTACAATTAATGAAGCTCTAGGTACTCCCGCTACGCCTTTACTTGTTAACATTAAAACTAAAAGCATGGTAAGTTGTTCAGGTAAACTCATTTCTATACCATACACTTGCGCGATGAAAATACTGGCAAAAGTCATGTACATCATACTTCCGTCAAGGTTGAAAGAATAACCCAGTGGCAATGTGAAAGACACAATTTTTGGTTGGCACCCAAAACGCTCTAATTCTTCTACCATTTTTGGAAAAACAGCTTCAGAACTTGTAGTAGAAAAGGCAATTAATAACGGACTTTTAATGCGTTGCAACAACACAAATAATCGTTTTCCTAAAATGATATAACCAACAGTTAATAGGATTAACCAAAGTAATAGTATTCCAATTAAAAATGCACCTAAATATTTCGCGTAAAGGGTAAACACCTCAAAACCGTGTTTGGCAATAGCACTTGCCACAGCACCTAAAACGCCTAAAGGAGCCGTCCACATAATAAAAGTAACCATTTTTAAAATCACATGCGAAACGGAATCTAATAATTTAATTATAGGTTTGGCTTCTTTTTTACTAAATGCCGCTAAAGCCACACCAAATAAGATAGAAAAAATCACAATTTGTAAGATTTCGTTGGTGGCTAATGCTTCAAATAAACTTTTTGGGATAACATGTTTTACAAATTCTTCTAATGAAAATCCTTTTGAGTTTTCTAACAATTCAGAAGCACTCGAGGCGTCATCTAATTTAATTGTGGTGCCTTTTCCAGGTTCGAAAAAATTGACTAAAACCATTCCCAACAACAAGGAAATTAAGGAAGCAGAAATAAACCAAGCCATGGCTTTTCCGCCTACTCGTCCTACCATTTTCATATCGCCCATTTTGGCAATTCCAACCACTAAAGTTGAAAATACTAAGGGTGCAATTATCATTTGAACCAATCGAATGAAAATGGTTCCAAGTAATTTTATATTTTTTGAGAAGGTATCAATAGCTTCAGGAAACTGGTAATGTACCAAGCCTCCTAAGGCAATACCAATAACCAATGAAATGATGATTAATAGGAATAGTTTGTTGTTTTTCATTTTTCATTTTTATTTTAGACCGTGAAAATAGTTATATTTTTTCAAAAAAGTGCTACTTTTAACCTCGTTTTAAGTTTTATCCGCATCAAAAAAAATATTTTTCTCATTTTCAGTGTACTAAGTGGGAGCTCAAATGCGGAAGAAATTACAACGTTAAAAAAGTTATGGCAATTAGCCAATTAAAAAAATAATTTCAGACCTGACAGGTTTCAAAAACCTGTCAGGTCTGAAAAATTAACCAGTAACTATTCCTCCCTTTAATAAGGATTATAATAAAAACTTCAAATGCAACAATTCAACATCATAATCATAGGCGGTGGCGCAGCCGGTTTCTTTGCAGCTATTAACATTGCAGAGAAAAATCCGCAACTTAGTGTAGCCATTCTCGAAAGAGGAAAAGAATGCTTAACTAAGGTTAAAATTTCTGGTGGTGGACGTTGCAATGTTACGCATGCGTGTTTTGTCCCGAACGATTTAGTTAAGTTTTATCCGCGCGGTGAAAGAGAATTAAAAGGGCCATTTTCGCAATTTTGTTCTGGCGATACGATAGATTGGTTTGAGAAAAGAGGTATCGAATTAAAAATTGAAGAAGACGGAAGAATGTTTCCAATTACTAATGATTCTCAAACGATAATTGATTGTTTTGAAAAAGATGTCAAGAAATTTGGCATAAAAGTATTCACTTCACAAAGCGTGCAATCTTTATATTTTAACAAGGACGAACAATGGAAAATGGAGACCCAACACGATGTTTTTGTTGCAGATAAAATTGTAATCGCCACAGGAAGCAATCCTAAAATTTGGGAAATGATGCATGAAATGGGACATGAAATTGTATCACCCGTTCCGTCATTATTTACTTTCAATATTACCGATAAAAGAATTAAAGATTTAATGGGACTTTCGGCGCAAGCCAGTATCAAAATAAAAAATTCCAAATTAGCGTCTTCAGGCCCACTTTTAATTACTCACTGGGGACTTTCAGGACCAGGGATTTTAAGACTTTCTTCATGGGGTGCCAGAGAATTATTTGATAAAAAATATTGTTTCGCTTTGTTAGTCAATTGGTTAGATGAGGTGTCTTTTGAGGAAGCCATCGACCAATTAAAAGCAATTAGAGAAACAAATAATAAGAAACTAATTGGCAAGTTTTGTCCGTTTGATTTTCCAAAACGATTGTGGGAAAATATTGTAACCGCTTCAGACATTGCTTTAGATTATAAATGGGCTGAAGTGACGAATAAGCAAATTAATAGTTTGGCCAATCAGTTGACACAAGCTGAATTTCAGGTAAACGGGAAAAGCACGTTTAAAGAAGAATTTGTAACCGCAGGCGGCATCGATTTAAAAGAAATTAATTTTAAAACGATGCAAAGTAAAATTTTACCAAAAGTCTTTTTCGCTGGTGAAGTGGTAAATATTGATGCCATTACTGGTGGCTTCAATTTTCAAAATGCTTGGACAAGCGGATTTATCGTTGCTGAAAATATTTAGTTTAAATAAAAAATACTTAAAGTCAAAAGCGAGGCAAAACTAACCCAAGCTATATAAGGTATAAATAATTTTGCAGCTGAGGTATGAATTGGTTTGAATAATTTGTAACATTCAATCAAAACTAGCAATAATAAAATCACTTCTATTGAAGCTAATACTAGATTTTGTAAACCAAAAAATAAATAAGACCATAACGCATTTAATCCCAATTGAAGAATAAAATATTGTAGTGCTACTTTAACTTCTTTTTGTTTGTTTTCAATTTCATTCCAAATTAATCCTGCTGCAATTCCCATAAAAATGTAAAGTAACGTCCAAACGGGTGCAAAAATCCAATTGGGCGGATTAAACACTGGTTTTATAAGTGTAGGATACCAAGTGGTTATAGACGATTGTGTTATTTTTCCTGAGAAAAAGCCTACGGTTAAGCAAATAATTATGCAATACGATATTCTTAAATACTTTTTCATCTTGATAATTTTATTCAAAGATATTTAAAACTTCTGACTTCTGACAACTAAGTTTTGACTTCCTTTTCTATCTTTGTAAAAAATAATTTTTATGTATTCTGATTTAGACTTTATTCTTTCAAATTATCACTCAATAGATACGGCATCTTTTTCGTGGAGTGCGCCAAGTAATATTGCTTTGGTAAAATATTGGGGAAAAAAAGAAAACGGCGATCAAATTCCTGCCAATCCGTCGATTAGTTTTACCTTGAAAAATTGTAAAACTATTACATCAGTTACGATTTCTTCTAAAGTTGAAAAAGATAGTTTTTCATTCGATTTGTTATTTGAAGGCCAACCAAAAGAAGATTTTAAACCAAAAATTCAAAAGTTTTTTGAAAGAATTTATTTGTATTGTCCGTATTTGAAAGAATACCATTTTACAATTGACACCCAAAACACCTTTCCGCATAGTTCAGGAATAGCTTCTTCTGCTTCGGGTATGGCAGCACTTTCCATGAATATTATGAGTTTAGAAAAGATGTTAAAACCCGAAATTTCCGAGGCTTATTTTTATGCAAAAGCTTCTTTTTTAGCACGATTAGGTTCAGGAAGTGCTTGTAGAAGTATAATTGGAAACGTAGTGTCTTGGGGAAAAAATGAAACCATAAAAAATAGCTCCGACTTATTTGGAGTTGCATTTGAAAATATACATCAGAATTTTCACAATTTTCAAGACACAATTTTGTTAGTTGATAAAGGTGAAAAACAAGTTTCGAGTACCGTTGGACATAATTTAATGCACAACCACCCTTTTGCCGAACAACGTTTTGACCAAGCACATCATAATATTGCTAAAATTGTTACGTTATTAGAAACTGGAAATGTAACGGAATTTATGAGTTTGGTAGAAAGTGAAGCTTTAACTTTACACGCTATGATGATGACGTCGATGCCTTATTTTATTTTAATGAAACCCAATACATTAGAAATTATTAATAAAATTTGGAAGTTCAGAAGCGATACACAAACTCCGATTTGTTTTACGTTAGATGCGGGTGCTAATGTACATGTTTTGTATCCCTATAATTCTAAAGAAAAAATATTGCAATTTATTCAGCACGAATTAGTTGGCTATTGTCAAAATGGTCAGTATATTTGTGATGAAATTGGAAATGGTGCACAAGATTTGAAATAAATTTATATCTTTACTAAAATATCTGATTACTAAATACTGTAAACTGAACACTAAATTATGAAAGGACCACTTTTTTACTCAAAAATATTACTTTTCGGAGAATACGGAATCATTGAAGATTCTAAAGGACTTTCAATACCCTATAATTTTTACAAAGGTGCGCTGAAGTCAGATGAAAATCCGACAGAAGAAACCAAAAAATCTAACCTAAATTTAGTAAAGTTTGTTGCTTATTTGAAACAATTGCAAACAGAACAACCAACTTTGATAACGTTTAATATTGAGTTGTTACAAAATGATGTAAATAAAGGAATGTATTTTGATTCTAGTATTCCGCAAGGATACGGAGTAGGAAGTAGCGGTGCTTTAGTAGCGGCTATTTACGATAAATATGCAACGAATAAAATTACCGTTTTAGAAAACTTAACTAGAGAAAAATTATTACAATTAAAAGCGATTTTTTCTAATATGGAATCGTTTTTCCACGGTAAAAGCTCTGGTTTAGATCCATTAAATAGTTATTTAAGTTTGCCAATTCTTATCAATTCTAAAAATAATATTGAAGCGGCTGGAATTCCAAGTCAATCAGCAAGCGGAAAAGGCGCAGTTTTCTTGTTAGATTCAGGAATTGTTGGAGAAACGGCTCCAATGGTAAATATTTTCATGGAAAATTTAAAAGACCAAGGTTTTAGAAGTATGCTAAAATCCCAGTTTATAAAATATACCGATTCTTGTGTAGAAAACTTCCTACAAGGTGATATGAAAGCGTTATTTGAAAACACTAAAGAATTATCAAAAGTGGTTTTAAATAATTTCAAACCGATGATTCCAGAACAATTTCACCAAATATGGCAAAACGGAATTGAAACCAACGATTATTATTTAAAATTATGTGGTTCTGGTGGTGGTGGCTATATTTTAGGTTTTACTCAAGATTTTGAAAAAGCTAAAAAGTCTTTAAAAGATTATAAATTAGAAATGGTTTATCAATTTTAAAATAGGAATAAGGAAAAGGGTATGAGGTTTAAGGAGAAAAACCCAACACCCAACACCCAACACCAAAACCTTATACAAGATGCTAAGCCGCAACTCTAAAATAATACTAACCAAAATTTTCAGTTTCTTTTCAGTGGTTCGTGGTTATAACGTATTTGTAATTGCGCTTGCTCAATATTTATCCGCTATTTTTATCTTAGCTCCAGAAAAAAGAGCGTTAGATGTTATTTTAGATTGGAGATTGTTCCTTTTAGTAATTGCATCTACTTTTGCTATTGCTTCGGGTTACATTATTAATAATTTTTACGATGCCAAAAAAGACATCATCAATCGTCCTAAAAAATCCTATTTGGACAGATTGGTAAGTCAAAAAACCCAATTGCAAGTTTATTTTACGTTAAATTTCTTTTCCGCTTTATTTGGTTTTATGATTTCTTGGCGAGCGGCTTTGTTTTATTCCGTCTATATTTTTGCCATTTGGTTGTATTCGCATAAGCTTAAAAAAATATTTTTCATTGGAAATATTTTCGCTTCTTTATTAGCTGTTTTGCCTTTTTTCGGAATTTTATTGTATTTCAAAAACTTTTATCAAGTAATTTTTGCTCATGCTTCATTTTTATTTCTAATCATACTAATTCGTGAAATGATTAAAGATTTAGAAAATATTGAAGGCGATTTATCTAATAATTATCAGACTATTCCTGTTAATTTCGGAGAAAATTTCGCTAAAAAAGTTATTTCATTATTGTTATTATGTACTATCGTTCCTGTATATTTTCTTATTAATGTGTTTGATGTAGGCTATATGGATAGTTACTTTTATTTAAGTTATATTTTACTGCTGATTTTTGTTTTAAAATTATGGAAGTCGGAAGGGAAAGTAGATTATATAAAACTTCATTTCTTACTAAAAATTATACTTTTATCAGGTGTAATCTGTATTGTTTTAATTAAACCTACCGTAATTGAAAATGTACAAAAATTACTGCTATTTCAATAAGCACTACATACAATTTCATACTTATTACTTCTCACTTAAAATCACTATCTTTGCAAAAAAAATAAAAGCATGAGAAAATCGTCAGGAGCTAAAAGAAGCGGTAAAGTTTCGGAAAGTAAAAAACCAGATTTTAAGAAAAACGAATCAGGAAAATCTTTTTCTTCAGAAAAAAAACCTGCTCCAAAGTTCAGTAGAACCGACAAGCCGAATCAACAAGTAGTAAAAATAAAATCTGATAAAGATGAAATCAGATTAAATAAATATGTTGCGAATTCAGGAGTTTGTAGCCGTAGAGATGCCGACATTTATATTCAAAGCGGAAATGTGAAGGTAAACGGTGAAGTAGTCACAGAAATGGGACATAAAGTAAAACTTTCCGATGTAGTTAATTTTGATGGCGTGAACATTACACCTGAGAAAAAAGAATACATACTTTTAAACAAACCTAAGAATTTTTCTACAGAGAAGAATGACCAAGGTGCAAACAACGTGTTGCAACTAATTAAATCCCCTTCAAATGTTAGATTAGAGCCTATTGGAAGAATGGATAAAACCACTACGGGATTATTATTGTTTACAAATGACCCGGACCTGGTTAGAAAATTTACAACGCCAAATCAACGTTCCTCTAAAATCTATCAAGTTTCGTTAGATAAAAATTTAAAATACGAAGATTTAGAAAAAATTCAAAGTGGTGTCACTATTGAAGGACATAAAGTATTTGTAGAAGAAGTTACATTTATTGACGGTGAAGCCAAAAGTGAAATTGGTGTAAAAATGAAAACGTCAAATGTAAAAGTGGTACGAAATATTTTCGAACA
Organism: Flavobacterium sp.; assembly: GCF_044368995.1. Taxonomy (GTDB): domain Bacteria; phylum Bacteroidota; class Bacteroidia; order Flavobacteriales; family Flavobacteriaceae; genus Flavobacterium. The sequence continues at coordinate 7,989 of NZ_JBIPMS010000047.1, forward strand.
CTTAAAATACAACGTAATTAAATTAGATAGAGTAGTATTTGCAGGACTAACCAAAAAGAATTTACCAAGAGGGAATTGGAGAGTTTTAACTGAACAAGAAGTCGTTAATTTAAAAAATAACTAAAAAAAAGCCTTTATAAAAGCCTTTTTTTTATATCAAATACCAATCAGATTAAAAAATAAAATATATATTTGTAATCCATATTTAATAAATGTATTGATGAAAAAAATAGTCCAGATTCTTGCCCTTGTTTTAGTAATGACATCGTGTGAAAATGATATTAAAACTAATTTACCTGCATTTTTAGGTGAAAAAGACAATATTTCATGGCGTGCTTCAGATACAAAAGTAACCGCAAATCCAAGCGGATCCATTACTATAAATGCATATAAAGACAATGAATTAGTTACTTTAACAGTTCCAAATTCAGTAGGCATTCATTATCTAGGAACTACAAATCAAGGTGTAAATGCTACGTATTCTTATAGCAATCAGCAATCATTATTATACTATGAAACCGCAATAATTGAAGGCCCAGTTTTTAAATTACAAGGTGTAACAATTCCTGGTACTGGATACGCTGCATTAAATGGAAATAATGTAACTACTACAGGGGGTTCAGGAAATGGGTTAACGTTAAAAATTCAAACCAATAGTTCAGGAGCGGTTACAGGCGCTACTATTGTAAGTCGAGGAATTGGTTATGAACCAGGTGATCTCATAACGCTTAATGGTGGTAATGGCAATGCTAAAGTTACCGTTTTAAATGTATCAAAAAGCAATGGCGAAGTTGTTGTTGAAAAAATTGAAGGCAATCTGTATTCTGGAACGTTCAAATTTAATGTAGTTGACGAACAAGGAACAGTGATAAATTTTAATAAAGGAATTTTTTATAAAGTACCAATTTTATAATTTTTTTTAACTTATATTATTAATAACCACTTCATTTAGGAGTGGTTTTTTGTTTTTGTTAATAACTAAAATTGCCATAAAAAAAGATAAATTGTATTTTTGAAATCTTTCACTTTTTTAAAATGTTTGCTAGTTTTGAGATTTGGAATTTATTAATTTGGAATTTTTAATTTATGTATTTAATCTTCGATACCGAAACCACAGGTTTACCCAAAAGTTGGTCTGCTCCAATCACAGACACTAACAATTGGCCTCGTTGTGTGCAAATTGCTTGGCAATTACATGACGATATGGGAAACCTTATCGAACACCAAGATTATTTAATTAAACCAGAAGGCTATAATATTCCTTTCGATGCGGAAAGAATTCACGGAATTTCAACAGAATTAGCCAATCAAGATGGTTTTGGTTTAAGCGAAATCCTTGGAAAATTTAATATCGCTTTATCAAAAGCCAACTATATTGTAGGACAAAATGTAGGTTTTGATGTAAATATCATGGGTTGCGAATTTCATCGATTTGGAATAGCTACCGATTTAACGAAAATACCTATTTTAGATACTTGTACAGAAACTACAGCGTTATTATTAAAATTACCTGGTGGTCGTGGCGGAAAATTTAAATTACCCACTTTAACAGAATTACACGAATATTTATTTAACGAAAAATTTGCAGAAGCCCATAATGCTACTGCCGATGTGGAAGCTACAACACGTTGTTTTTTAGAATTAGTAAAACGCGGAAATTTTAATTTCAAAGAATTGCCCGTTTCTGAGGACTATTACACAACTTTTAGAACTAACAATCCAGAGGTACAACCAATCGGATTAAAACACGTTAATTTAAAACAGGCTTCAGCAACTTTAAGAGAAAAATTACAACAACAACTTCCAAAAGACATTGAAATTTTACCAGAAAAATTGGAAGATATTTCAGATGTTGCTTTTGCACATTTGCACAATCACTCTCAGTTTTCGATATTACAATCTACCATTTCTATTCCTAATTTAATTGAAAACACTGTAAAGCAAAAAATGCCGGCAGTAGCTCTTACCGATATCGGCAATATGATGGGTGCTTTTCAATTTGTTAGTGGCATTTTAAATCATAATAAAACAGCCGAAGCTAAAAATAAAGAGTTAGTTGAAGCAGGCGAACAACCAACAGAAACAATCATTAAACCAATAGTTGGATGCGAATTTTTCGTATGTAACAATCATAAAGATAAATCAAATAAAGACAACGGATATCAAATCGTTTTTTTAGCTAAAAACAAAAACGGGTATCATAATTTAGCCAAATTATCTTCAAAAGCTTATACGGATGGTTTTTATTATGTGCCTCGTATCGATAAAGAATTAATCAAAGAATATAAAGAAGATATTATTGTTTTAACGGGAAGTTTATACGGTGAAATACCAAATAAAATCCTGAATCTTGGAGAAAATCAAGCAGAAGAAGCCTTGTTTTGGTGGAAAGAACAATTTGGCGACGATTTGTATATCGAATTAATGAATCACAATCAAGAGGATGAAAAAGCGGTAAATAATACGCTAATTCAGTTTTCTAAAAAGCATAATGTAAAGCTAATTGCAACAAACAATACTTTTTACATTAATAAAGAAGATGCCAACGCGCACGATATTTTATTATGTGTGAAAGAGGGTGAAAAACAAGCTACACCGATTGGTCGTGGACGTGGATACCGATACGGATTGCCCAATCAGGAATATTATTTCAAATCTACAAACGAAATGAAAAAATTGTTTCCGCAATCTTCGGAGGCCATAAGTAATATTCAAGAGATTGTAGATAAAATAGAAATATATTCGCTTTCGCGAGATGTATTACTGCCAAAATTTGATATTCCTTTAGAATTTCACGATGCTGAAGACACAAAAGATAAAGGCGTTCGGGGTGAAAATGCCTTCTTGCGACATTTAACCTACGAAGGCGCCAAAAAACGCTACGGTGAAATAAGTGATGAAATAAAAGAACGAATCGATTTTGAACTTTCAACTATTAGTAATTCAGGTTATCCGGGCTATTTTTTAATTGTACAAGATTTTATTGCTGAAGCCAGAAAAATGGACGTTTCTGTTGGTCCAGGCAGGGGTTCTGCAGCGGGTTCAGTAGTAGCGTATTGCTTGTGGATAACCAATATTGATCCATTGTTATATAATTTGCTTTTCGAGCGTTTCTTAAATCCAGATCGTGTGTCGATGCCTGATATTGATATTGATTTTGATGACGAAGGCCGCAGTAAAGTAATGGATTATGTTATTAAAAAATATGGTTCCAATCAGGTTGCTCAAATTATTACGTATGGAAAAATGGCTACGAAATCAGCAATTCGTGATACAGCTAGAGTTTTAGATTTGCCATTATTCGAAGCAGATAGAATTGCAAAATTAATACCAGCAATGATGCCTGGAAAATGGAATTTAGCCCGTTTCCTTTCTGAAAAAGAAGAGGATGTCAGAAAAGCCGTTCGTTCAGATGAATTTGACCGAGTAAAAGAATTAATTCAAATTGCCAATCAAGGCGCACTTTCAGGAGAAACTATTCAACAAGCAAAAATATTAGAAGGTTCTCTTCGAAACACAGGAATTCATGCTTGTGGAGTAATTATTACTCCAGATGACATTACCAATTTCGTACCCGTAACCACTGCAAAAGATTCAGATTTGTATGTTACACAATTTGATAATGC
>NZ_JBIPMS010000048.1:0-11555 GCF_044368995.1 Flavobacterium sp.
ATCAAGCGGCGTTGACCGATTATGATTTTGCAAAATACAAAGCTTCAACCAAAGCGATTGGTTTTCAAACGAAAGTAGCGGAGCTGAGCCAGTTTTTTAATAGTGGTCCTCGACAATCGAATACAGATACCCCAACATCATAATAAGCGGAATTACCACGTCCGAAAGTGCATTAACGGGGTCTTGAACTCCATAATTGGGGTTGTACAACGTGATAAACGGGGTTCCGAACCCCATAATTGGGGTTATACAACATGGTAAACGGGGTCTTGAACCCCATAATTGGGGTTGTACAACGTGGTAAACGGGGTTCGGAACCCCGTTAATGGGGTTCCGAACGTGGTAAACGGAGTCTTGAACGTTGTAAACCACGTTGGTAAACGTGGTAAACGGGGTATTGAACGTGGTTGACCACGTTATTTTAAAGAAAAACGAATAAACATACAGGGTAACCGAAAACTGTAACAAAGAGTAGGGGGAATAATCAAACCACACGGAAGGATTCGTGCGGTAGCGGTGGGAACGTTACCAGTAACTTTAAAAAAATATTGACAATGAAGAATAAATTTTTGAAAACAATATTAAGCTTACTCTTTATTGGATTATCATTTCTTTGCTTCTATTTTCCAACAAAATCAATAACTAGTGTAGTTTATAAGTATTGCAACGAAAAAACAATAACAATTGAAGATGATGGGACTAAACTATTTTTCAACTACATAGGATTGTTTCTTCTTATTATGGCAATTTGGATTTGGAAAAAGGAGTTGAAAATAAATCAGTTTGGTTTTATTGGTGGTAATGACATCGAGCCAACAGACCCTGAGACTTTTCCAAAACAGCCGACACCAGACTCACAAACCACAAATAAAACAGAAGGCTCCGAAAAAGGAATAGCCAAGTCAACAAACTTTGAGACCTTTAAAGCACAAGAACTAAAAAACAAAGTTGTTGCATACTTTAAGGAAAATCCAAATGGACTGACAAATGTAAATATACTTGCTACAAAATTTGGATATTCAACTGAGACAATAAAACGAATTCTATTTGAATTAATGAAAAAAAATATCGTGAGAAGGGATACATATCCTGGTTCAATGAAAGCAAATTTCTCATATAGTACATCAATTGAAAATAGAGCTATCGATGATTTCGCAAAACATTTAAAAACAGAAATTCTTAGCGACAATAGATTCATAAGAGTAAGTCAGCAATACGAAGTTGATGCAATTATTAAGACTTACTTAATGAATTACGTAATCGAAGTAAAGAATATGGACAGCTTTTTAACAAAACGTATTGATGAAGCAGTAAATCAGCTTATGACAATTGAAGAACACATAAAATTAGAACCATTAAAATTGGTACTAATTATTGCAACTAAGAAAAAGCCTGAGATGCAATTTATCGAAGAATATCAAAATATCGAAAACTTGTCCATTTACTTTTTTGAGTATAATGACTAACAAAAAAAGCTACTGCTAACAGGCCCCCCGCTGCCGCGCGAATCCTTTCGCGTGGTAACGGTTAAAACCTGACAGGTTTTTGAAACCTGTCAGGTTTATAAACGAAAGCCCTTAACGTGGTAAAGGGATACAAAAACAGGGCAACCGAAAACTGTTACAAAGAGTAGGTGGAATGATACGAGATGCTGAAACGTGTTCAGCATGACAGAAAAATAAGGAAATGGGAGCGTAAGATGCTGAAACGAGTTCAGCATGACAAGAAAACTCAACACGTAGCGTCTGTCAACCTGAACTCGTTTCAGGTTCTAAATATATAAATATAAATGGCACAGAGAAGTTATCATAATTACTGGGTTTATATTTTAACAAATAAACCAAATGGTACCTTATACATTGGTGTTACAGGTGGAATAGATGATAGAATGGAGCGTCATGTAAAGGGCGAGGGTTCAAAGTTTACAGCTAAGTACAAATTAAAAATGTTAGTATATTATGAGGAATTTCAATTTATTAATGATGCAATTGCGCGTGAGAAACAATTAAAAAATTGGCATAGACAGTGGAAAATTAATTTGATAGAAACGCATAATCCTAAATGGGATAATCTTTGGAAACGAGATGCTGAAACGAGTTCAGCATGACAGTATAGCGTATAGGAACTAGGGGAAGGAGATGCTGAAACGAGTTCAGCATGACAGTATTGAGTACAAGGAATAGGTGAATGAGATGCTGACCCAAGCTTGCGAATTGACGAAGTAAACGAGTTTAGCAAAGTCGTTAGACTTTGTGGAGCTGGTTATCAATCATCTAATCTTCATTATCAAAATAGCCTTTATTTTTTACTTTGGCTGAAAAGAAATTTAAAAACAAAACCACAAACGATAAAAAGAACATAGCTTGAATGCTAACTAATGCTTTAGCATAAGGCGTAACAGGGTAATAATCGCCATAACCTACAGAGTTTGCGGTAATTATGCTAAAATAAACGGCATCAAACCAATTGGTAAAAGGTTTGTTCATGTTATCGCCCAAAGTGTACAAAACAGCAAATGCAAAAACAATCTCTAAATAATTTAAAAACAATAATAACATGGAACGTTTATAAGACTTTGGACGCGAAAGCATATCTGAAGCAAAAATTAATGTGGGTATATATAAAACGGTTTCTAAAAGAACGTACACCATTATATATATTAAAATATTATGATCTTGTAAATTATTTTTTAAGATATAAATTGGAAATAGTAATTTTAAAATGATGTAAAAATCCATTGCAATATCTTGATATTCATAGTTTTTTCTTGAAAACCAAAATTTAATATACACACCAGGAAATAACAATTGCGAAATGGATAAAAATAATCTAAATATTTTTTCAATACCATTATCATCTTGATGGTCGTTATTCCAAATAGATTTGATATTTTGTATTCGTTTTTGTATCGGATTTATTTTTAAAAGAGGCTTCTCGTCCTTTGTAATTCTTCCCAACAAAAGTTTTCTTAAAAAGTGTTTCATATTTTATATCCGTTTAATTATGATAACATCATTGTATCGCTCTACATTTTTTAACACTTTTTGAGTAAAGTTGTGCGCATCAAAATGCAACAGGTAATTTTCAATAACATTTTTATTTAAATTCATGGTGTTAAATAATATATAGCCATTTTTATTAAGCAACTTTTTGCAATTAGTAATAAAGCTTTCTTCAAATAAAAACGCAGGCATATCGCTATCTTTAAAGATATCTATAACTATCAAATCGTAATGGTTTGTATCTGTTTTTACAAATTGTTCCGCATCAGCAATAACACATTTAAAGTTAGGGATTTTATCTAAATTAAAATACAAATTGGCTACATCAATTATCTCATCGTCTAATTCTACACCTGTAATGTTTTTGGTAAACGAAAAGTCAGTAACTAAGGTTTGCACCACACTGCCTCCTGCCACACCCAAAATTAAAATAGATTCCATTCTGCTAATTTCAGCTTTACCAATATCCAAAAGACCTTTTTTTAAAATCAATTGCAAACTTCCGTAAGAATAATTGGTGTTTTTTGTATTCAGCAGCATTTTCCCGTTATATAATGTCACCTCAATTGACTTGCTAATCATTGAAGTTTCCATATAAATAGTGATAGGATAGAAGTAGCTAAGTATTTTTTTGAACATCATCATATAAATTACGTAAATATACTTTATTTTTGTTTTTTGTCAAAATGTATAAAAATGAAACAATATCTATATAGACTTATATTTTTAAAAATAATGGGTTGGAAAGTCACTGGTACTTTTGACGCCTCAATTAAAAAATGTGTACTAATTGTGGTGCCTCACACCAGCTGGTTTGATTTTTTTATAGGTGTTTTTTTTAGAGGTACGTATCCTGTTGAAATTAATTTTTTAGCTAAGCAAGAATTATTTCGTTTTCCTTTGGGCGGTTATTTAAAATGGATGGGCGGCATTCCTTTAAATAGAGATAAAAACGAAAATAAGGTAGATGCAATTGCGAAAATTTTTGAGAGAAAAGAAGTAATGCGCTTGTCATTATCCCCTGAAGGCACCAGAAAAAAAGTAGCACAATGGAAATCGGGCTATTATTATATTGCTCAAAAGGCAAATGTTCCAATTCTGCCTATTGCCTTTGATTACGAAAACAAACAAGTAATTATTTTTGAAGCCTTTGCTATTACGAACGATTTTGAGAAAGATTCAAAATATTTAGAGTCATTATTCACTACTATCAAAGGAAAAGTACCCGAATTTAGCTTTACCAATTAAGGCAAATAGTTTTTAAACGTGCCGTCAGCATAAAATATAACGATACACTCAATTTTTGAATCGATGGCTTTAGGTGTTACATCGTTTTGTATTTTTTGCGTAATTGCACTTTTTTCAATTCTTTTTTCAATTGCTACCGTTTCTTGAGAAAACAAATCGTTTACTTGATTAGAATTTTCTATATATGAAATTGCTGTTTTTTCAACAAAACCATTTTCACTTGTTGGAAAACTTCCTTTTCCATTTAGCAACCATAATAATTCTACTTCAGGAAAGTTCTCAATTACTTTTAATATAAAATCTAAACTAGGTTTGTTTCTTCCTGAAAGTAGGTGAGAGATACTAGATCGTTGTACATTTATTTTTTCTGCAAATAGCGAAGCCGTTAAACCATAATAATCAAAAATAGTTTCCAAACGTTTTACAAAGTGTTCTGTATCTATCATCCTAATTAATATTAAAAAATTTAGTTTACAAATGTAACAAATTGCAATCAAAACAACAAAATATATTTATGAAATTAGATAATAATTGTTAAAATTATATAATTTATTAATATAAATAAAATAACATAAACTACTGATTTTCTGTAATTTAAATTAATTTTATTAAATTAGTTTACACTTGTGGAATTTTTAACTAAAATCACTCCTTATTTCCACTCAATTTGAAGGTGTTTATTGTTTACAAATGTAAAATGAAATATATTTACATTTGTAATATGAAAGATAATTTACAATTAGCCACCACTTATGTGTTCGAATCAATACAAGGAAGATATGTAACTGCTATCCATTTAGATTCTTTTTTAGATACATTACCTGCTATATTTAAAATTTCTACCGTTGGGTTTTCTGTAAAACAGCAACCAATAAAAGCCATTCAATTTGGAGAAGGGGCCGTAAAAATTTTAGTTTGGTCGCAAATGCATGGTAATGAAAGCACCACAACAAAAGGATTGATTGATTATTTAAACTATTTAAATTATAACGAAAAAGAATTTGAGATGCTTTCAAAATCATTTTCTTTTTATATTCTTCCGATTTTAAATCCAGATGGTGCTGCAGCTTATACCAGAGAAAACGCCAATGGAGTAGATTTGAATAGAGATGCTTTTACCTGTACGCAAACCGAAAGTCAGGTTTTAAAAACTGTTTTAAAGAATTTTAATCCTGATTATTGTTTTAACTTACACGATCAGCGTAGTATTTTTGGACTAGTGGAAACTCAAAAGCCAGCAACGATGTCATTTTTAACTGCATCCTATAACGAATCGCGTACTTTTAATCCGGTTAGAGAGAAAGCAGCTGCGGTAATTGCGGGTATAAATGTAGAACTTCAAAAACATATTCCTAATCAAATAGGACGATTTGATGATTCCTTTAACATCAATTGTACTGGAGATTATTTTACAAATATTGGATATCCAACTATTTTATTTGAAGCTGGACATTATGCTAACGATTATAATAGAGACGAGGTAAGAAAATTTGTTTTTATCGCTTTAAAAGCTGCTATTTCATTTATTAACGAAAACGATATAGTTAGCAGTAATTTGGGTAATTATTTGAATATTTATCAAAATAACAAATGTTTTTATGATTTTATTTATAAAAATGTGAGAATTAATGATAATAATGTAGAAAAAATTATTAAATTTGCAGTTCAATATAAGGAGGTTTTAACGGAAGGAAAAATAGCATTTATTCCTGAAATTATTCAGATTGAAAATTTAGACTCTTTTTTCGCACATCAAACCATTGATTTTGAAAATAAATTATATGAATTTGAAAACCGAAACTTTCCTAAAATTGGCGATATTATAAAAGTTTAGTACATTAAAAGTTAAAACAGATTGATTATGAGTAAGTTTAAATTAGATGAAGTAGATCACCAGATTTTAGATATGTTAATTGACAATACTAGAATCCCATTTACAGATATTGCTAAAAAATTATTAATATCTGCTGGTACGGTTCATGTTAGAGTGAAAAAGATGGAAGATGCGGGTATTATTAAAGGTTCTTCATTAACGTTAGATTATGAAAAATTAGGATATTCATTTATAGCGTATGTAGGTATCTTTTTAAATAGTACTTCGCAAACAAAATTTGTTTTAGAGCGTATTAATGAAATTCCATTTGTAACTGTAGCTTCTGTAACTACTGGAAAATTTAATATTTTCTGTAAAATTAGAGCAAAAGATACAACAAACGCAAAAGATATTATTTTTCAAATTGATGACATTGATGGGGTTTATAGAACTGAAACCATGATTTCATTAGAAGAAAGCATTAATGATAAAAAACGATTGATGCATACGATTTTTAAAGAATTTTAATCCCATTAAAATAAAAAATCCCGTTCTGATTTTGTCAAAACGGGATTTTTTTATGCTTGTATTTTTTTAATCTTCGTCATCATCTTCTTCGAAATCTGATTTAATTATATTTCCATCAGCATCTTCTTCATCATCTAAGTCAATTTTTTCGTCTTCTTTGTCTTCATCATCTTCCTCAATACCAATATCTTTAATAGCATCTATAGCAACTTCCTGTGATATAAAGTCTTCATCTTCATCAAAATTTTCAATTCTATCAGCAAGCTTCAAACTTACTTTAACTAGATAAGTAGTATCTTCTGTTTTTACTTCAACTGCTTCAATTGTCTCATTTTTAGCATTTTTGAAACGAATAATATCCGAATCATCATATCCATCAGGAAATTTTTCAACTAATAAGTTTAAAATCTCGTTTGTTAATTTTGCGTACTCTACAATTACTCTCTTCATTTCTTGTTTGCCTTAATCAATTTTAATTGTCAAATTTAGTATTCTAATTTTAAAATTTAAATTTTTTTAAAACTTTTTTTTTCTTATTACCATCCCAAGATATAAGCAAAGATTAATGGTGCTACTATAGTTGCATCAGATTCTACTATAAATTTAGGTGTATCTACATCTAATTTACCCCAGGTAATTTTTTCATTTGGAACGGCTCCAGAATACGAACCATAACTTGTTGTTGAATCTGAAATCTGACAGAAATAACTCCAAAATGGCACGTCATGCATTTCCATATCTTGGTATAACATTGGTACCACACAAATAGGGAAATCTCCTGCAATTCCACCACCAACTTGGAAAAAACCAATTCCTTTTCCGGCGCAATTTTTTGGATACCAATCCGCCAACCACATCATGTATTCAATACCGCTCTTTGTAGTAGAAGCTTTTAATTCTCCTTTGATGCAATAGGATGCGAAAATATTACCCATAGTACTGTCTTCCCAACCTGGAACTACAATAGGTAAGTTTTTTTCTGCGGCTGCAACCATCCAAGAATCTTTAGGATCAATTTCGTAATATTGTTCTAAAACACCTGAATTAATCATTTGATACATAAATTCGTGAGGAAAATAGCGCGCTCCAGATTTATCTGCTTTATTCCAAATGTTAAATAAATGCTGTTGCAAACGACGAAATGCTTCTTCTTCAGGAATACAAGTATCTGTTACTCTATTGAAATGATTGTCTAATAAATCTCTTTCTTGTTCTGGAGATAAATCTCTATAATTTGGCACTCTTTTATATGAATTGTGTGCCACTAAATTCATGATATCTTCTTCTAAATTAGCACCTGTACAAGAAATAATATGAATTTTATCTTGGCGGATCATTTCTGCTAATGATTTTCCTAACTCGGCTGTACTCATAGCACCCGCTAGCGTTACCATCATTTTACCGTTGTCTAATAAATGGGTTTCATATCCTTTTGCAGCATCTACTAAAGCAGCAGCATTAAAATGCAAATAATGTTTTTCTACAAACTGACTTATTGGTCCTTTATTCATGGGTTTTATTTATTTTCGTTTTTGCTTTTGTTGTATCCTAAAATTTCTAAAACCTGCTCTACCTTTTGTTGTTCGGAAAACACTTCGGTTGCAAAAATTCCGTTTTTGTCTTTATCAATTAAGATGTGTTTGGGTTGTGGTAAAATACAATGACTTAAACCGCCATAACCGCCAATGGTTTCTTGGTAAGCACCTGTATTAAAAAACCCAATATATAAAGGTTTTTCTTTATTATATTTTGGTAAATAGACGGCATTCATATGCTGTTCTGAATTGTAATAATCGTCTCCATCACAAGTTAAACCACCTAAAAGTACCCTTTCATAAATGTCATTCCAGCGGTTAACTGCTAGCATAACAAAACGTTTGTTAATAGCCCAAGTATCTGGTAAAGTAGTAATAAATGAAGAATCAATCATATTCCAATTTTCTCTATCATTTTGTTTCTTTTGATATAAAACTTGGTACAACACACCACCAGCTTCGCCAACGGTGAATGAACCAAATTCGGTAAAAATGTGCGGAACTTCAACTTCTGCATCATCGCATGCAATTTTTATTTGGTTCAATATTTCATCAACCATATATTGATAATCATATTCAAAAGCCAATGAATTTTTAATTGGAAAACCTCCACCAATATTTAAACTATCCAAAGACGGACATTCTTTTTTTAAGGCAATGTATACTTTCAAACATTTTACCAATTCGTTCCAATAATAGGCCGTATCATTAATACCCGCATTAATAAAAAAGTGCAGCATTTTAAGTTCTACTTTTTTATTGTCAGCAATTTGCTTTCTGTAAAATGGTAAAATATCTTTATAACCAATACCTAATCGTGAGGTATAAAATTCGAATTTAGGTTCTTCTTCGGCTGCAATTCTAATTCCTATTTTAAATTTACCGTCAATTTGTTCTTGAAGTAAGTCTAATTCTTCAAAATTATCAATAACAGGAATGGTGTTTTTATGGCCATTATTAATTAAACGAGCAATATTAGTTACATATTGATCACGTTTAAAACCATTACAAACGATAAATGAATTTTTATTAATTTTACCTTGTTCCATAAGGTTTTCAACGATATTAATATCAAAAGCGGATGACGTTTCAATATGAATATTGTTTTTTAGAGCTTCATTTAAAATGAATTCAAAATGCGAACTTTTGGTACAATAACAATAAAAATATTTGGCTTCATATCCGTGCTTTTCCATCGCATTTCTAAACCACATTTTTGCCTTATTGATGTTTTGAGAAATTTTTGGTAAGTACGTAAATTTCAATGGTGTACCATATTGTTCTACTAATTTCATCAAATCAATACCATGAAAATGCAAATTATCTTTGTTCAAAGTAAATTCTTCCTGTGGAAAATAGAAAGTTTGATTGATAAGGTCGGAATATTTTGTATTCATTTGACTATTACTAATTTAATTAATTGAAATACGTGCCATTTTTGTTGAGCAAAAGTAAAAATAATATTACTAAAAACAGAAGTAAAGTAAAAAAAAATTAATTCTTTAAATAATCTTCAAACGCCAATAAAATCAAGGATTTATCAACAGTTTGATTAATTTTACTTTCACCAATTTTGTTTAATAATGTAAATTGTATGTTTCCAAACTCATTTTTTTTGTCGAAAACCAACAAATTCATAATATTTTGGATATCAGATTCATTAAATTGTATTTTTTCAAAAACATCTGTAATAATATATTTTATTTCGGCAAAATCTTCTTTAGAAATTAATTTTGAATAAAAAGATATATTACTTTCTAATATCATACCAATAGCAATAGCTTCGCCATGTAGCAATTGTATTTTGTCTTCCGATTCTAAGAAATAACTTTCAATAGCGTGCCCTAAAGTATGTCCGAAATTCAATGCTTTTCTTATTCCGTTTTCTTTTAAATCTTGTGAAACGATTTCGTTTTTTATTTCAATTGATTGTTTTATTAAAATATCTAAATCATCTGTATTTAAGTCGTTTAAGTTTTTTAATTTATCCCAATATACCTTGTCGTAAATTAAACCATGTTTTAGCATTTCAGCCAATCCTGAACGCATTTGATTTGACGGCAATGTTTCTAAAAATTTCGATAGTATAATAACCGTTTTCGGTTCGTTTATAACACCTATTTGATTTTTAAGACTTCCTAAGTCTACGCCGTTTTTTCCTCCAACTGAGGCGTCTACCATTGCCAGTAGCGTTGTGGGGATATTTATAAAATCAATACCTCTTTTAAATGTGCTTGCTATAAAGCCACCAATATCTGTAATAACGCCACCGCCCAGATTTAATAGTATGCTTTTTCTATCTGCTTCTAAATCTATTAGCGTGTGCCATAAATCAATACACGTGTACATGTTTTTATGTTCTTCACCTGCTTCGATTTCAATAATTTCTATTTCGATTTCTGTTGGCAAACTGGATAAAAAATAAGGTAAACAATACTCATTTGTATTTTCATCTACCAAAACAAAAATTTTCGAATAGATTTCTGGTTGAAGCAAATTTTCAAGATAAACAAAACTTGCCTCATTAAAATATATAGTATAATTATCTGATTGAATAGGTGCCATTGGTTTTTTATAAATTCTTTACAAAATAAATTAAAAAATATGAGAAATCATTAGTTCAATAAGTATATTTGCATTACTTAATATGTATTTAATAATAATGGATAAAATATTTAACAATACAGAAAAAGCATTTTCGCTAAAATCTAACAATGAATTAAGCAGAGCACACTTTTTATTTCAAATGATTGGGAAACCGGCATTGGTAAAAATAGGTACTTCGTTAACCAATTTTGCTTTACAATTTCATTTACCTGTTGAAGGTATTATAAGAAAAACCGTGTTTGATCATTTTTGCGGTGGTATAAGCGAACAAGATTGTTTGCAAGTGGTTTCAAAAATGCATGCTAAAGGTGTTTCCTCAGTTTTAGATTATTCTGTGGAAGGTAAAGAAGAAGAAGCACAGTTTGAAGCTTGTTTAAAAATGACGTTAAAAACAATTGATTTCGCGAAAGAAAACAAAGCCATTCCATTTGCTGTTTTTAAACCTACAGGATTGGGAAGAATGGATTTGTATGAAAAAGTAGGGTTAAAGGCAACATTGATAGCTAATGAGCAAGAAGAATGGAATAGAGTAGAGGCAAGATTTGAAAAAATTTGTCAATATGCCTATGATAATGATGTGAAACTCTTAGTTGACGGTGAAGAAACTTGGATGCAAGATGCAGCAGATGATGTAGTGGAGCGTATGATGGAAAAATTTAACACCAAAAAAGCAATTATTTTCAATACCTTACAATTGTACCGATGGGACAGAGTGCCATATTTAAATGCCCTTCATAAAAGAGCAAAAGAAAAAGGATTTCATATTGGTATGAAATTAGTACGTGGTGCATATATGGAAAAAGAAGCTAAGCGCGCTGAAGA
>NZ_JBIPMS010000049.1:0-11520 GCF_044368995.1 Flavobacterium sp.
ATAATCTGTCCATAATGAAGCATAGTTTCCTCCGCTAGAAAGCACTCCTAATGAATAGGATCCAGCAGTTACACCTGACTGATAATGTGTAAATGAGGCACCATTATTATTGTTCATATAATAAACGTTTGGCGCCACATCATGACAAGAAAATGCATCTAAATGGCCATCATTATTAATATCAATAAAATTAGTTCTTTGACAGAAAATATATTCTGATGGATTAATGTTTGAATAGGCTGTTCCTGTATTGTTAGATTTCCAAAATGTTAATCCATTTCCGCCTCCTAAAACCAAATCATTAAATCCGTCTCTGTTGTAATCCCCAGCTGCAATACTCCAAGAAGGCATATCACTAGCTCCTGTTATTGGAAAATCGGTCATGTTAAAAGTACTTCCTGTACCTTGGTAATGAATTTTTAAATTATTTGTGCTTACACCTACAATGTCGTCTTTGTTATCACCATTCATATCCACCACACAAATGTTATAAGAACTATTTATTGTTGAAATAGTTTGAGAAGTATAATTTACAGGAGTAGGTATTGGAGCGATATATGGTCCTTCTGATAGTTGAAAAGTAAATCCTAAAGAAGACCATCTGTTATCCCAAGCAATATAATAAGTAGTTTCAGCTATAGCTGTAAAACTTCCTACTGACGAAAAACTTGCTCCTGAATCATCATCACCACCTACACAAGTTAATGTACTACATGTTCCACTATAAACATGGAAGCGAGTATCAATTTTTGGAGTATTTGCTACAATATTTGAACTGATTGTTGTGGTATAGTTTTGTGTAGGAATATATTTATACCATTCACCAGCCGTAGCACCAGATCCATTTAATGCACATATAGGAGTAGGAATTTGTGTTCCGTTTACTGCAGTTACTACATGCATTCCAGTTGTTATTGTTGGCGCACTTGCACATGTGTCTTGAGCCCAGTTAGAGTAATTAATAAAAATTACAAAAAACAACATAAAATATTTTTTCATTTTTGATATAATAAAATGTTATTACTGACAAGGTTGTAATGAATTTATCCATTGTCCAATTAAACTTATTGCTTCTTCATGAACTACTGTTCTTCCGTGAAGAGGCATTCTGTATGCTTCATTTGTTGTGTTTAAACGATAGTATAACATGGATCTATTTATGTTTCCTGGTGTTATGATTTTTCCTAAAGCTGGAGCGAAGTTTTGCATATCTTGTGTGTCAACACAAACTCCTAAGTTTGTTAATCCGTTTGCAGCACCTGTTTCGTTAAAAGCAAATCGCATTGGCCTATAATCGCAATGTTTTCCATTTTGGTGACAATGGGCACAATTAATATCTAAATAAGAGCGTACTCTTTTTTCTAAAGATTTTGATGTGTCGTTATAGTCTATTGTGGTATTATTTTCTGTAGGTAAAGTGAAATTATTCTCTAAATAACCTTGCTCTATCCATTTTGTTAGTTGATTTTGAGTAGAGGATCCGTAATTATAGTTATGATTTAGATTTTGAGGTTTAATTCCAATTGGGATATGAATGGTTTGTAAATTTCCATTAACATTTTCTGTGTTTTTATGACAAGTGATACATTGAACTTCAGATGGAATTCTGTAATCTGTAGTTTTTATAACATTATTATCATCTTTCCATGATATGTTTACAAAACTTCCATTTAAATCTAAATACGCTTCTGTTTGTGCCTCATTCCAAACATAATCAGCAAAAATCCAACCCGTTTGTTTTCGAATCATTATTCTTGTTTCAATAATACGAGTTGTATTGTTAGGTTGAATTTTATCATAATAAAAGGTTTTTATCAAAGCGGATCCTACTGGTAATTCTAATACTTTCGAGTCCCCATTATAAGTTGCTTTTACGCCAATTGGCATCCAAACAAATCTTTTTTTGTGAGCATAATCTGAAAATAACACACTTGCTGGCGCATAAGGAAGTACATTTAATGAAGGGATTTGATTTTTCATTTCACCTTCAAAAAAATGATAATCAGAAAGTTTAGGATAGGGTATTTGCGTTAAGTCAACTTTAACAGGTGAAGTAGGTAAGGTATTATATTCTTCTTCAGTTTCATCATTACACGATATTATTAATAATGCGATACTTAAAAGTAAAATAGATAGTATTTTTTTATTCATTCGTTAATTTTTACAAAAATAATCAAAAAAATGCAACATTTGTATATAAAATATAAGTTAGTTTACTTTTTCATTTTCAAATAGTTAATTTCTTATTTTAATTTAAGTAGAATATTGTAATTTTTTAAATTGTTTAATGCTTCTTTCGAAGAAAAATCTAATGAAATTTCCTCTTTTAAATATTCTTTTTTTGAGGAAATTCTATTTATACTTTCGTAAAAACGACGCACTTCTTCTAAATTTGACAATACCAATTTAGGAACTTGTACATTTTCGCCATTTTGATTTTTGGCAACCATAGTAAAATAACTTGAGTTCGTATGTTTTACTTTTCCAGTTTGGATATTTTGAGAAGTTACGCGAATACCAACCACCATAGAGCTGTTGCCTACATAATTTACACATGCTTTTAAGATCACTAATTCGCCTATTTCAACTGGATTTAGAAAATTGACAGTATCAACAGATGCAGTTACACAATAGCTTCCACAATATTTTGAAGCACATGCAAAAGCAATTTGGTCCATTAAACGCAGCAAATATCCACCGTGAATTTTTCCGCTAAAATTACTGTGTGACGGCAACATTAATTCCGATAATGTAATTTTAGAAGCAGCAACTGTATTGGAAGTATTCATTATTTAGTATTAAAATAAGGTGATTTTTCTGGACTTACTTTTGTAATATAATAATTAGAATCTCCCCACCAATAAAAGGTTCCGTAGCGTTCAATATATTCAATTCTTACAAATTTCCCTTGGTTATTTTTCAATTGTTCAATAACTTCTGTTTGGTTATCCAATACAGAAAATGCGAATTTTTGCGAGCCAGAAAGCCCTTGACTCAATTCGCCTTCCCAAGTTTTAAAAACGTAACCTTTATGGCTAAACTTAATTAATTCTCCAGTGCGTATTCCGTCACTAAATGAGGCGTAATATAAAAAAGTAATATAGCTTGTTGCTGCTAATGTGACAGCTAATAAGGTATACATTATAATCTTACGAATCTTTGTCATTTAAATTTATTTATATTAATTTTCAATTTCTGATAGTAAATCCTCATCGTTTTCTGCTCGTTTCAAAATGGCTTCTGGTAAAGCTTTTTTTGCTTTTGCTCCCATTTTCTTTAATTTTTCCGCACTTGTAACTAAATTTCCTTTGCCTTCTGTAAGTTTATTCATTGCGGACGAATATTCTACTTTGGCTTCGTCCATTTTCTTTCCAATTTTAATTAAATCTGAAACAAATCCTTCAAATTTATCATATAAAGCACCTGCTTGACGCGCAATTTCAATAGCATTCTCTTGTTGTTTTTGGTTCGTCCACATACTATCAATGGTCCGTAATGTTGCTAATAGAGTAGTAGGAGTTACAATCACAATATTTTTTTCAAATGCTTTATTATATAATGTTAAGTCTTCCTGTAAAGCTAATGCAAATGCAGGTTCAATAGGAATGAATAACAATACAAAATCAGGACTTTCCATTTGATAAATATCTTGATAACGCTTCTCACTCAATTGTTCTACGTGACGTTTTACAGAATTCACATGCTCCTTTAAATGAATAATTTGTTGCACATCGTCTTCTTCATTTGCATATTTTTCATAAGCGGTTAATGAAACTTTACTATCCACCACCATTTTTTTACCATCCGGTAAATTGATGATTACATCGGGTAAAATTCGGCTACCTTCTTCAGAGGTAAAAGCTTGTTGCACTTCATATTCGCGACCTTTTTCTAATCCAGATTTTTCTAATACGCGTTCTAAAACCAATTCGCCCCAATTTCCTTGCATTTTACTATCGCCTTTTAAGGCTTTTGTTAAATTGATGGTTTCTTTGCTCATTTGCGCATTCATTTCGCTTAAGCTAACTATTTGCTGACGTAAAGCGGCATGATAATCTATACTTTCTTTATGTGTGTCTTCTACTTTTTTCTCAAAATGTTGTATTTTGTCTTGTAAGGGCGATAAAATATTTTTTAAGTTTTCTTTATTTTGTTCGGTAAATTTCAGTGTTTTTTCTTCTAAAATTTTATTAGCCAAGTTTTCAAATTCTTTGGTAAATTTTTCTTGAAGTTCGTTGACTTCTTGTTTTTGTTCTTTATTTCTTTCCAATAAATTATCAAAATCATTTTCTTTTTTCGCTAATAAAATCGCAAATTCTTCTTTTTCAGTTTGTACTTTTTGTTTTTCTATTTGTAAATCCTGAAAAGATATTTTTAATTCTGAAAGCTGATTGGTTTGAGATGTTAATTGTCCGTCTAAATTACTTTTTTCAGCATTAGATTGTGTTTTTGAAAGCAGTTTGCCAATATAAAAACCAATAGTTAAAGCAATTAAAATGGCGAATATTAAGATTATAGATGTGTTCATTTTTGGTATGTAATAGTTAGAAAGTAAAATTACTAATTTTTTTAAGTTTTACCTCAATTAAAAAAATAAAACACAGAAGTTAATAGAATTTTTATTTTTTCTATGTGCCTATGTGTTTAAAATTAAAACTATTTTTGCAAAATGAAGTTACACCAACATTTTATTTTACATAAGCCGCACGGATTTATTAGTCAGTTTATTTACGAATTAAAACGTAATAAAAGAAAATTGGGTGAATTATATAATTTTCCAGAAGGCACAATGGCAATTGGAAGATTAGATGAAGATTCTGAAGGTTTATTATTACTAACAACCGACGGAATGATGAGTGAATTGGTCAGAAGCAAAAAAGTAGCAAAAGAATATTATGCTCAAGTAGATGGAATTATCACATTAGATGCTGTTGAACAATTAAAAAACGGAGTAGAAATTGGTTTTCACGGTAAAAAATATATCACTAAAAAATGCGATGCGAATTTAATTCCAACTCCAACAAAAATTGGTGAAGGTAGAAGAATTAGAGATGAACGTCACGGTCCTACAAGTTGGGTTTCGATTACTTTAACTGAAGGGAAATTCCGTCAAGTAAGAAAAATGACATCAGCAGTTGGTTTTCCAACCTTACGATTAATTAGAGTTCGAGTGGGTAATATTGAATTAGATGATTTAAAAGCTGGCGAAGTGCGAGAAATTTTTACAGTAGATTTTGACAGAATTTTGGAGTGATTTTTAAGTTTTTTTATCTCACAATAAATTTACCGTGTATTTTATCAAAAATGATATGCTCATCTTTAAACAAAGTATCAAAAATACCTTTTTCAATTAAATTGCAAGGTTGATCTTGAATACAGTAATGTTTTGTCATCACAATCATTTCATCACTCAATTGAATAGCCAAATCGATATCATGAGTTGAAAACAAAATGCATTTTCCTGTTTCATGTGCTAGTTTTTGTAATAATTTAAACACCGAAACTTTATGAAATAAATCTAAATGTGTAGTCGGTTCATCTAAAATAATTAAATCAGTATCTTGTGCTAAAGCTCTTGCAATTAAAACCTTTTGTAATTGTCCGTCAGAAATTTCGAAGTGTTTTTTTTCTGTTAAATGTTCAATATTGGTAAGTTCAATGGCTGTATTGATTTTTGAATAATCTTCATCCGATAAAGTTCCAATCCAATTTGTGTAAGGTTGTCTTCCAAGAGCAATTAATTCCCAAACGGTTAAATTACTACTGGGTAATTTATCTGTTAAAACCAAACTTTGTTGTTGTGCTAACACCGAGTTTTCAATCGAAAAAATATCTTTGTTGTTTACTATAACTTCACCAGAAATTGGTGTTTGAATAGCTGTAATTGTTCTTAATAAAGTTGATTTCCCTATTCCATTTCCACCAATTAATGTAATTAACTTCCTTTTTTTTAATGAAATATTGATATCACTCGCAATGGTTAATACTTCTTTTTTGGAAGTATAACCAATGGATAAATTTTTGGTATGTAGTATGGTATTATTCATTGATATTCTATGTGGTTAAAACAAATCTAATGTATTCCTCTTTTTCTTACCAACAACCAAATTACAACTGGTGCCCCTAAAATTGATGTAATTGCATTAATTGGTAAAGTAAAATCTAAACCGGGTAATTGTGAAATCGTATCACAAAGCAACAAAATTACGGCTCCTAATAAAATGGTGGAAGAAAATAAAATTTTATGATTACTTGTTTGAAACACTAATTTTGAAATATGTGGAACGGCTAAACCAACAAAAGCAATCGGTCCTACAAATGCAGTAATGCTTCCTGCAAGAATTCCCGTGGCAATAAAAATTAAGTTGCGTTGTTTTTTAATATCGATTCCTAAACTTTTTGCATAGTTTTCGCCAAGAAGAAAAGCATCTAAACTTTTAATTGAAAACAAACTTAAAATCAAACCAATTACCACAGAAATACTCAAAATAGAAATTTGTAACCAACTTAGGTTTCCTAAATTTCCCATTGACCAAAATGTAAATTTTTGTAATTGTTCTGCTGTACTAAAATAAGTTAAAACGCTTACAATTGCTCCGGTGAAGCTACCAAACATTAAGCCAACAATTAGTATGGAAAGGGTATCTTTTAATTTTTTGGAGACTAAAAAAACTAACGATAACACGAATAAACTTCCTAAAATAGAGGCGAATAAAACACCTAAACTTGAAACGAAAATTTCACCTAAAAAAGCTGGCAAAATTGAAGCACCCATTATTACAAAAGCCACACCCAGACTAGAGCCAGAACTTAAACCCAAAACATAAGGCCCAGCTAATGGATTTCTAAATAAAGTTTGCATTAATAAGCCAGAAATAGATAAGCCAATACCAACTAAAGTTGCTGTTATTGCTTTTGGTAAACGGAAATTAATAATGATGTATTCCCAGGTGTCTTTTACTTCTCCAAATCCAAATATTGATTTGGCTACCTCTTTTATAGGAATAGCTACTTGACCAAAACTAATATTTAGTAAAAAAGCAACTACTAAACAGACAAGTAAAGTAGTAAATAGGATTTTATGTTGTGCGTTCTTTTTCAATTTTATTGTAGTTTTTCAAAGAAAAAAAGTTGATAATTAGGTAATAATTCTGGATGAAATATTTTTACTAAATCTTTTAACACTAAATCAGGACGGTTAGGCGCTAATTCGTAATAAATTACCCCACCAGTTTTACCCTTCTTTTTACTAAACGAATATATATATATTGTTTTAAAAGCTTTAAATTGTGAATAATGTGGGTTGGCATTTTTAATTTCTTCTAAAGAAGTATACTGATCTATAAACCAAATATCTGCATTTTTGGCCAAACTGTATACTTTTTCAAATGATAAAGATAGGCTTCCAGTGCCCTTGGTTTTTGCCCATAAATAGTTTCCTTTAGCGTTGCTAATAAATTTTGCACCCCAACTTTCCCCTTGCGGTAAGTACCATTTATTTTCATATAAAGACCCACTAAAAACAGTTGGTTTCACTTTCGTTTTTTCTACCAATTTTAATGTCTCATTATATGTTTTTTCAATCGAATTGAAAACTTCATTGGCTTGCTTTTCTTTTCCAAAAAGCACCCCGAAAAGTTTAATCCATTCCACTTTTCCTAATGGTGATTGTTCGTTCCAATCGCCATTTAGGATTACTTTTAAGCCATTTTTTTCTAAGTTATCTAAAGTGGGATTGCTATTGTCTAAGCCATAACCCATTATAATATCTGGTTGTAAATCAATTAAAACCTCAGTGTTTAATGATTGATTGCTTCCTAATTCTTTAATTTTTCCTGCATCAATTAAATATCTAACTTTTTCTGAAGAAATGTAATTTAAATTCGGAAAACCAATCAATTTTTTTTCTTCTCCAAGCATTTCTATTGATGGAATGTGTGTAGTAGATGTTAAAACAATAGTTTTAATTGGCACTTGAATTTGCGAAAGACTTTTATATTCTGTTGGAATTACAGCATTTTTTTTCTTTAATATATAGGAATATTTCTTTTTTGAATTAGGCCAAGGTGAAGTAACTTCTACAATTGAATAATTTTCTTTTGTAATGATAGTCAAGCCTTTTGCGTATTTTATTTCGTTATTTCTTGTGTTTTTTAATGTCTTACGTTCATTGTTTTTACAACACATAAAAGAAAATAAAAGCAAAAGAAAACTTATTTTTTTAGCAAGGTACATTGGTGAAATTTTTTACAAACTTAATAAATGTAAAAAGAAAGTACTGCAATTAAATTTTAATTTTTAATTATTTTGTGTGATGAGATAGTGCTGTCATCATAATTTAGTTGAAGAAAATATAATCCATTTTTTAGATTAGAAATATAATTTTCGAAGTCTATTTTCGAAGTAGAATTGATAATAATTTTACCATAAATATCTACAACTTCATAATTTGTTATTGTTTTATCCGTTTTGATATTTAATCCATTTTGAAATGGATTTGGATAAATTGAAGTCGTTATATTATCGAAAGATTGATTGCTTAACTGCACATCTCCTCCAATAAACTCCGTTGCTTGAATGACTGATGAGTAATTATCTAATGCGGTTTTTAAATTTAGTAAATTACAATTTGAGGACCTAATTCTATAATATCTTAAATTATTTGCATTTCCACTACTCGGAAAAGATTGTTGCATTTGTACAATGTTATGATTAGCAAAAATTTGATTTAAGCCGGCGTCATTTGTTACAACAATATTTCCATTTGTTCCTGTCTGTGTCCCAGTTGCATTAGTTATTAATTGAATTATAAGCATATTATTAAAATTATATTCAATACTAAATGCAGCTGATTCAATAACTGATGAATAATTTTGTAATTGGCTTAATAAATTAGTTCCGTATATATCAGCACAGACAACAGAAGTGTACCTTGGTAAGTTATCATAAGGATTTCCGTTTTTTGGTCTATATTGACTAACGAAATTTTGAGACAGAATTGCGTTTAAACCATTATCATTAGAAGTAGTTCCAGAATTTGTGTAATTATTAAAGATTGAACTTCCAACGTTTGGATTAACCAATTTCACTTCAATATAAACTTGGCTATATCCAAAAAACGAACTCAAAAAGAGTAGTAAAAGTTTTTTCATAACATGTTGTTTTCTTAAATACAAATGTAAAGTTAATTAAATATTTTATATTGTTAATAATTTTATTATACATTTACATTCGAATTTTGGTTGATGTTCTATAACATAGAATAATCATTAAAAGGGAATCAGGTGTAAAACCTGAGCTGTTCCCGCAACTGTATGCTATAAAACGTTAGTGTTATCTGCAAATCCACTGTTCTAGTAAAATAGGATGGGAAGGAATACACTAATAGGCAAGCCAGGAGACCTGCCACATTCATTGAGTATCAAACTTTCGGGAAAAAAGGTTTGGGTATGGGTAATTCTGTGCTTTTCTCCCATTTTGGAAAAAATTTAAATTAAAAAAATGAAACTAAATTTCATTAAACTATCAGCGTATTTTACGTTGGTTACCTCTTTTGCTATGGCTCAAGATCAAAATCAGCTTAAAACAATTGAAGAAATTGTTATTTCTGACACCAAATTTGCGCAAAGCAAAGAAAAATCAGGTAAAATTATTGAAAAAATTACTGCGAAAGATTTAGAAAACAAAAAAGGGCAATCTTTAGCCGCTGTTTTAAGTCAAGTTGCTGGAGTTGAAGTTGCAGGAAGTCAATCTGGAACTGGAAAAAATTTAGAATATTACATTCGTGGAGGAAGAAGTCGGCAAGTATTAATTGTAATTGATGGTGTTCCAGTAACCGATGCCTCAGGTATTGGTTTTCAATATGATTTGCGTTTGTTGCCAGTAGAACAAATTGAAAGTATTGAAATTATGAAAGGAGCGGCTAGTACTTTATATGGTTCTGGCGCCGCAACTGGTTTAATAAATATTACTTTGAAAAAAGCTTCAAAAAAAGAAATTGAAGGAACCGCTTACATGAATTTAGGCACACAAAATGTTCCCAACCAGAGGAAAACAAATGCTCAAGATTTTAATCAAGGTTTTTCTGTTAATGGAACAAAAGGGTCAGTTTCTTATTTTACTTCTTTAAACAGTAAAGAAACCAAAGGAATTAGCGAAGCTGCAGGTGCAAATTTTGAAACCGATTATTTTTCTAGAGTAAATGCTTTGCAGAAAATTGGAATTCAATTTAATTCTAAATTTAGTATTCAGGCTTTCACTAATTATGATAGAATGAAATCTTCTTTTGATAGAGGGAATTTTTCTGATGAAACGGCAAATATTTCACTTTCGGAGCAGTTTAGAGTTGGCTTTTCACCAAAATACAAATATGCAAATGGAGAATTAAATTTTGTTACAGGTTTTACTAACTTGGAAAGACATTATGACACATACAACACTTGGTCTTCGAGTGTTGAAACATCGTATTTCAAATCGAGAAGTGTTTCTATTGATATGTTTAATAAGTATAATTTTTCAAAAGCATTTTTTTTGATTTTAGGCACACAATTTCAATTTATGGACATGCAGGAAGAATCAAATTCTGAAAACATTTCAAATTCAGAGGCTAATTTTAACGTTATTGATCCGTATGCTACAGCTGTTTATTATTTTAATTTTGGATTGAATATTAATGTTGGCGCCAGATTAAACAAACATAATGTTTATGGAAATCACACGACATTTAATTTTAATCCATCTTTTAGTTTCAAAAAAACACCCTTAAAATTAATTTCTTCTTATAGTACGGCATACATCACGCCTTCGTTGTATCAATTATATTCTCCGTATGGAAATTTAAGGTTAAAACCAGAAGAAAATACTACTATTGAAGCAGGTTTTGAAACAACTGTATTCGATAAAAAAGTTACATTAAATACCGTTGGTTTTTACAGAGAAGAAGAAAATAGTTATGATTTTTTTACAGATCCGACTTCGTATGAATCTCAATACATCAACAATTCAAATGTTGTTATTGCAAAAGGAATGGAAACAACTTTAGTTATAAAACCAAATTCCTACTTATCGATAAACGGAAATTATACCTTTACGCAAGTCGCTGAAGCGCAAAGCAAATTAATTCCGAAGCATAAAGTAAATGTTTCTATAGATGTTGATTTTACAAAAAAAATCCATTGGAATGCACAATATCAATATGTAGCAGCGAGAAATGATGCGTTTTTTGATAACAATACTTTTGAAACCATAAAAACAACTTTAGGTTCATATCAATTAAT
Source organism: Flavobacterium sp. (assembly GCF_044368995.1). Classification (GTDB taxonomy): domain Bacteria; phylum Bacteroidota; class Bacteroidia; order Flavobacteriales; family Flavobacteriaceae; genus Flavobacterium. The sequence goes on from NZ_JBIPMS010000049.1 coordinate 11,277, forward strand.
TAATACAAATTTTTCAATTGACGTGTTGCCAAATAGATTATCAATTTTTACAGCGGTTACCAACATTTTGGATAAAGATTTTTATGAAAATATTGGCTATTCGGTAAGAGGAAGAAATTTTAAATTAGGATTAAACTTTAAGTTTTAAAATTTATTAAAACGTAATATTGGGTAAGCATTTTATTTTTGTAACAATTATAGTACAATGTTGTCTTATATTTGGAATAGATTTTGATAATTAGAT
>NZ_JBIPMS010000144.1:0-3749 GCF_044368995.1 Flavobacterium sp.
CTTTTTCTTTTTCTTTTCGTCTCGTTTTCTTTCTATTCCTCGGTTTCTTGATGCTGTTTTTCTTGGCGTTCTTTTCCCTGGACCGCCTAAATTGACTTTACTATTTTTCTCCGATTTTTTCTCAAAAGCATCACCACCCGTTTTCTTTACACGTTTCAAAAGTGTTTTTACTTTTTTCTGATCTTTCTCGAATTCTAAACGTTGTTGTTCAATTTTTACGCCAGTAGGAATGTCGTGAATTTTAATTTCAGTTTGCATTAGCATTTCCACTTCCAATTGAAATTCGTCTTCTTTCGGACCAATAAAACTGATGGCAATACCTTCTTTATCGGCACGACCAGTACGACCAATTCTGTGCATGTATTGTTCTGGGATTTCAGGAAATTGCATATTAATTACGTGAGTAATATCTGTAATATCCAAACCACGCGCCATAATATCAGTGGTCACCAAACCTCTAATTTCACCGTTTTGGAAATTTTCCATCATATTCAAACGGTAATTTTGCGTTTTATTAGAGTGCACCGTTCCAAACTGACCTGGAAAATCTTCTTCTATATGTTCTAATAAAAAATCGGCCATTCTTTTACTGTTTACAAACAATAAAATTCGGCTGTATGATTCGTCTGCTAATAAATGTTTTAGTAAATTAACTTTAGTTAAAAAGTTGGGCACTACATAAGCGCGTTGTTCTATTTGCTCTAATGGAGTACCACTTGGTGCTAAAGAAACTTCTTCTGGAAATTCGAAAAATTCATCTAACAAATCATCCACTTCCTCTGTCATGGTTGCCGAAAACAAAATATTTTGTCTTTTCGAACGCATCATTGATAAAATAGAAGTTAGTTGTACTCGAAATCCTAAATTTAATATTTCATCAAATTCATCAATCACTAATTTTTGTAAATCGTCAAAACGCAAGACATTATCTAACGCCAAATCCATAATTCTTCCGGGTGTTCCCACCACAATATCAATTCCAGAATAAATGTCTTTTTTTTGCGTATTGATGTTTACCCCGCCATAAACGGCAAGTGAACGCACACTCATGTACTTGGTTAATTTTTCAATTTCTTCATGCACTTGCACTACTAATTCACGTGTAGGTACTAAAATAAGCACTCTTGGAATATCGGTAGGTACAAAACGCCATTGTTTTAAAATTGGTAACAAATAGGCAAACGTTTTTCCCGTACCGGTTTGTGCAATTCCCATTACATCTCTACCAGACATTACAATTGGAAAGGCTTTTGATTGAATTGGTGTGGGAGTTGTGAAACCTAAATCGTCTATCGCTTTTTGTAGCGAAATTGGAAGATTAAGTTGTTCGAATGTAACCATTTGTATGTAAATTTAGGCAAAGATAACATTAAGTTAGAAGTTAGTAGTTAGAAGTTAGAAGTTTTTTGCCTTTTTCCTTTTACCTTTGTCCTTTCACCTTCATTATGAAACACGAAATTATCATTACCAAAGACGGCTCCACGTCTATTTATATTCCAGAATGGGATGAAACGTATCATTCTAGATTTGGTGCCATACAAGAAGCGTTTCATGTTTTTATAAAAAACGGCTTAGATTTATTTGATACCGTTTCCGAGATTTCGATTTTAGAAATTGGTTTTGGTACCGGATTAAATGCATTAATTACGATGTTGGAAGCCGAAAAACGCCAGATTAAAGTCAATTATGTTGGAGTAGAAGCGTATCCGGTGGCTTTTGAAGATATTGTACAGCTCAATTATGCTACGCAATTGGAAGTACCCAACCGTCAAGCAGATTTTGAAAGGTTACATACCTTGCCTTGGGAAGAAACTATTGAAATAACACCTTATTTTACCCTAACCAAGCGTAAACAATTTTTTAATGACATAACCGATGAAAATACATTTGATTTAATTTATTTTGATGCTTTTGGCTACAACGCGCAACCCGAATTATGGAGTGAAGCCATTTTTGAAAAAATGTATTGTGCCTTAAAAAGCAAAGGAATATTAACCACGTATGCGTGCCGTACCACCATTAAAAATGCTATGCAAACAGTAGGTTTCCAAACAATGAAACTACCCGGAGCACCCGGAAAAAGAGAGATGTTACGTGCGTTGAAAAAGGAGTAAACGTTTTTGTTAGTTACCAAGCGAAAGGATTCGCGCAACAGCAGGTGTAGGAATTTGGAATTTGAGATTTGGGCTTTGGAATTTAAAATTTGCTTACAACTTTTCTTGTAGTGCTTTTATCTCATCTCTAAACTTGGCGGCTTGCATAAAGTCGAGTTCTTTAGCGGCTTTTTCCATTAGTTTACGTTTGTCCCTAATTTTTTGTTCAATTTCGGGTTTGCTTAGGTACTCACTTTCAGGTTCTGCGGCTTTATACGCTTGGTTTTCGTAGTATTGCGTAGAAACAGAATTGGCGCTAAAAGCATTACCCAAACTCTTGTTTAACGATTGTGGCGTTTTGCCGTGTAAGGTATTGTAAGCTGTTTGTTTTTCGCGGCGGTAAATGGTTTCGTCTATGGTGTGTTGCATACTTGCCGTAATTTTGTCGGCATACATAATGGCTTTTCCGTTAAGGTTTCTGGCGGCTCTTCCAACAGTTTGCGTTAACGAACGTTTGCTGCGTAAAAAACCTTCTTTGTCCGCATCTAAAATCGCCACAAGCGATACTTCAGGTAAATCTAATCCTTCACGTAATAAGTTCACGCCAATTAGCACATCAAAAACACCTTTTCGTAAATCTTGCATGATTTCTACACGCTCCAAAGTATCTACATCCGAATGAATGTAGCGGCATCGTATAGAAACTTTGGTAAGGTATTTAGCCAATTCTTCTGCCATTCGTTTAGTTAACGTAGTGACTAAAACCCGCTCGTCGGCTTCGCAACGCAATTGAATTTCTTCAATTAAATCGTCTATTTGATTGGCACTTGGGCGAATTTCTATAATCGGATCTAACAATCCTGTAGGACGAATAATTTGCTCTACATACACACCTTCCGATTTTTGCATTTCATAGTCGGCAGGCGTAGCAGAAACATATACTACTTGATTTTGTAGGGCTTCAAATTCTTCAAATTTTAAAGGACGGTTGTCCATTGCGGCAGGCAAACGAAATCCGTAATCTACCAAGTTTTCTTTTCGGCTTCTATCGCCACCATACATGGCATGTACTTGCGAAATGGTAACGTGACTTTCATCAATAACCATTAAATAATCGTCTGGAAAATAGTCTAATAAACAGAAAGGGCGCGTGCCAGGTTCCCGACCATCAAGATAACGCGAATAGTTTTCAATGCCTGAACAATAGCCCAATTCGCGAATCATTTCTAAATCGAAATTCGTACGTTCTTCTAATCGTTTGGCTTCTAAATGCTTGCCGATTTCTTTAAAATAGTCCACTTGTTTTACCATATCTTGTTGGATTTCCCAAATGGCTTTTTGTAAAATATCAGGAGAAGTCACAAACATATTAGCAGGATAAATGCTTAACGAATCGTATTTTTCTAATACTTGTGCCGTTCGGGCATCAAACGCTTCAATTTCTTCAATTTCATCGCCAAAAAAGTGAATTCTAAAAGGTTCATCGCCATAACTTGGAAATACTTCAACCGTATCGCCTTTGATGCGAAAGGTTCCGGGTGTAAATTCCATTTCGGTACGCGAATATAAACTTTGCACCAATTGATGCAATAATTTGGTTCGAGAAATGGCTTGTCCGTTTTTTAAAGTAATTACATTTTTCTGAAATTCAACAGG
>NZ_JBIPMS010000050.1:0-11485 GCF_044368995.1 Flavobacterium sp.
AAAAAAAGCACCTCGTTAGAAGTGCTTTTGTGGGGAGAGCAGGATTCGAACCTGCGAAGTTTTCACAGCAGATTTACAGTCTGCCCTCGTTGGCCGCTTGAGTATCTCCCCAAGGCCATTATTCGATTGCAAATATAGAATTGTTTTTTATTGTGGCAAACTTATTTTTTGGGTAATGTCTAATATATGGTATAACCTTCTGGAAACTAAAAACATAAAAAATCCCATTTTGTTTTAGAATACAAAATGGGATGGATTTTTATAATTTTAGGTGCTATTTTACACCTAATATTTCTTTTATTTTAGCTTTTAATTCTTCGCCGCTAAGGTTTTTAGATACAATATTTCCATTTGCATCTAAAATAAATGTGGCAGGAATTTGATCAACTTCATATGCCGTTGCAATAGGATCTTCCCAACCTTTTAAATTAGAAACCTGAGTCCAAGTTAATTTATCTTTTGCAATAGCTGCTTTCCATTTTGAAGCATCTTCATCTAAAGAAACGCCAATAATATTTAGCCCTTTACTATGCAATTCATTATAAATGGCAACTACATTCGGATTTTCTTTTCGGCAAGGTCCACACCAAGAAGCCCAAAAATCTATAATAGTAACTTTTCCTAACGATTCTTTTAATGAAACGGTTTTTCCAGCAGGTGTTTTAGCAGAAAAATCAGGAGCTTTAGTTATTTTTTTTTTTCTGGAGCGGCTGCTTTTAATTGGGCATCTAATGCTTTTTTTACATTTTTACCACTTTTTGATCCGTGTAATTTTTTATCTAATTTTTCAAACGCGTCTTTAGCTTCTTTTCCTTGCATCATTCCTCTGCTAACATAGTTTTCTAAAAAAAGCATCGATAAAATAGAGCTTGGATTGTTTTTTATAAAATCTTTAGATTTAGCATCCATTTTTGCAGAAATAGACTGAGCAAGTTTGCCATATTCTTGATTTAGTTGCGTTTGAACAGCCACATCATTGGTTTCCATAGCTTTTTTCATTGCTTCATTGTTGTTCTTCTGAAAATCCATAATCGGTTTGTTAATAATAACCGATTCATCTGTATATTTTTGAAACAAGTCATTATCAGTAGTTCCGGAAATTCTAGATTTTTGAATGTCTTTGGTATCAAAAGCAATTACTATCGTACCACTTTCAATAATAAACGGAAGTGCTTTTTTTGATTGATATTGAGGATCAATCACACCATCAATACTTACAATTCCAATTTCAGGAAGTTCGCTTTTGCCTTCAAATTGAAACTTTCCTTCTTTAATTACTACTGTATCCATAGCTACTGGGCCCATTTCACCAGCACCTTCTAAAAATACTTTTGTGCCGTCTTTAATTCCTTTTGCTGTTCCTTCAACTTTAAATTTATTGCAAGAAATTAATATTAATGCCGAAAATAATAGTACTATTTGTTTCATTTTTTTTTCTAATTGGTTAACCTGAAAATTCAGTTTTTAATTTATCTGACGCAAATGTAATAATTTTTTTAGTATTTATAAAATCGTTTTAATAATCCTACCTAGATATCGCTATATTTACAAAATGAATATTTACGATAAATTTAATTTTCACAAACACACGTTTTGCTTGTTTCAGCAAGTAGAAAGTAAGGTTGTTTTAGATTTAAAATTGGGTTACAAAAGTGCTTCAGGAAGTGCGTATTATTTTACAGAAATTGGTGTTTACAGAAAATCAAACCATTGGGGAAGAGCCGCCAATTGCCGTTGGCGATTGATTACTAATTCCGGCTATAAAAATCAAACAGAAAGTGTAGGCTTTGCGCATTGGACCGATTTTTATCCAAATAACGAAACTGAAAAATTATTTTTTATTGCGATAGATGAAGCCATAAACGAAGTCTATTTTAATCATAAAAACCATCCAAACTATACCAATCAATTGTTAAGAAATGCATCTGACACTTCCAAAAGAAGTAAAGAAATAAAAATTGTTTTGCAATCTAATTTATGGGCAAAATACCTAGTTTTTGATGATTTTGAAGAAATAAAAAGGAAAATGCTTACAGAATTAAGTATTACCAACGAAAGTTTCGTAAATTTGAAGAAAATTTTGCAACATGGGAAGAAATAATGCCGTAAATAAAGACAAACATAAAAAGCAATTGGACAATCATTTGAAGAAAATTCAGAAAACCAAACAAACGTCTGCTGCTAAAAAAGCAGCAATATTAGAACAATACAAGCAATCGCTTATAAACCAATAATGCATTCACAACAACTCGTTAATTTAAAACCAAAAGTTCAAACAGTTATTGATTTATTAGCTAAAAATGATAGGGAAAACGCCCAGCTTTTTGCGCTAAAAGTGAGTGAGGAAGTGGAGAATTTAATTGATGAAGTGGTATTAGATGACCATTTAATTGAATTAAGTAAATATCAGGTTTTGCTTACACATTTATTACTTAAAATTCAAAATGGATCACACTAATCTTTGCCCTTGCGGGAGTCACTTTACTCTAGAAGAATGTTGTTTGCCTTATATTCAAGGAGAGGCTATGGTCCCTACTGCGGAAAAATTAATGCGTACCAGATTTACAGCATTTTATTTACATGACGCGCAATATTTATACAAAACTACACACGTGTCTCAAAAAAAATATACCAATAAATCAGATATTTTGTCCTGGGCACAGCAAAATATATGGCAAAAATTAGAGATTTTAAATAGTTCTGAGAACATGGTAGAATTTAAAGCCTACTATTTAGACGAGAATAAAACATCTCAAATTCATCACGAAAAATCAACTTTTATCTACTTTCAAAACAATTGGTATTATGTGGACGGGAAGTTTTATTAGTTTAAACTAAAAATTAGCACTCGTTTTCTTGTCATTTAAAAGTAACCTTGTATTTTTAGACATGAAATCGCTATTAACAACAAGTTTGGGTATGCAATCACAAATAAATAAAAATCCGTCCCGTTAACTTCAAGACGGATTTTACATAAAAGATAATTCTTTTACAAAATATGTAATTCTTTCATACAAGCATGCATACTCTGATATGTTCTTTCAATATCGTTGTCTAAACCAATTGAAAAACGAATTAATCCATCTGTTAAACCCATTGCTGCTTGTTCTTCTAAAGGAATTTCAGAAGAAGTTGATGTCCCAGGTGCGCTAAAAAGCGTTTTGTAAAACCCTAAACTTACGGCCAAATAACCTAAATTTCTTTCTTGCATTAATTCCATCAAGGCATTGGCTTTTTCTAAATTTCCTACGTCAATGGTCATCATGCCGCCAAAACCGTATTCTGGATTGATCATGTTTTTATATATTTCATGACTGGGATGACTAGCTAAACCTGGATAAACAGTTTTTATGCCTGCCGCTTCAAATTTATGTGCCAAATACATCGCATTATAACTGTGTTGCTTCATTCGGATGTGAAGTGTTCTTAAGTTTTTCATTACCGATGCCGAACGCAAACTATCCATAGTAGGACCTAATAACATACTCGCACCAGAATTTACGTTTTTTAAATCGTTTATAAATTCTTGACTTGCACACGTTACGCCGCCCACTGTATCTGAACTTCCATTGATGTATTTTGTTAAGGAGTGTATCACAATATCGGCACCTAATTTAACTGGCGAAACGGATAAAGGTGAAAACGTATTGTCAACTACCAATTTAAGATTGTGCTTTTTTGCAATCTTAGCTAAAGAAGCTATATCTGCAACTTCTAACAATGGATTACTGACTGTTTCACAATATAAAACTTTGGTTGTTGGTGTTATGGCAGCTTCTACAAGATCTAATTTAGTAATGTCTACAAAAGTAGTTTTTATGCCAAATCTTGGTGTAAAATTCTTCAAAAAGGCATAGGTTCCACCATATATCGTTCTGCTAGAAACCACATGGTCGCCTTGTCCGCAAAGTTGTAAAATTGTTGGCGTAATGGCGCCCATACCAGAAGCTGAAACATTTGCGGTTTCAGTGCCTTCCATCGCTGCTAACGCTTTATCTAAATACAAATTACTAGGTGAAGAATGTCGGGAATACAAATAACACCCTTCTGCGTTACCTTCAAAAGTGTCAAACATGGTTTTAGCAGAAAGAAAGGTATAGGTTGAAGAATCAGATATTGAAGGGTTTACACCTCCAAATTCGCCAAAATACTGTAAATCTTGTATGTTATCGGCGGGATTAAATTGACTCATGATGGTTTCGTTTTATCTATCAAAATTGAATATAATAAATTAAAATATCAATAAGTGCTTTCAAATTTAGTTTATTTATCTAAAATAATTATTATTTATAGATTATTTATCATTAATTTAGGTTTTTTGTGTACTTTTACCAAATAAATTACGACCTGCTCCTAAAAGTCTCCCGACTTCGAGGAAGTGTTTTTCGGTCTCAGACCGATTAGTAAAGTTCGGAGAACTTTATCGCTTCCACGAAGTTGGAAACTTCGTGGAGCAGAGTTTTTTATGTATTATAAATAAATAAATTACGACCCGCTCCTCAAAGTCTCCCGACTTCGAGGAAGTGTTTTTCGGTCTCAGACCGATTAGTAAAGTTCGGAGAACTTTTATCGCTTCCACGAAGTTGGAAACTTCGTGGAGCAGAGTTTTTTATGTATTTTTAACAAATAAATTATGACACAATGGATGCAATTGATAAAAAACTATTAGAATTGATGCAATTCGATTCTAAAAAAACCACAAAAGAACTATCAAGTAAATTAAATTTATCTGTAACTGCAGTGTATGAACGGATAAAAAAATTGGAACGTGAAGGCATTATTAGTAAATATGCTACCATTTTAGATAAAACTAAGATTAATAAAGCATTTGTAGTGTTTTGTCATGTTAAATTAATTAAACATTCTAGAGATTTAATTTTCGAATTTGAAAAAGAAGTAGTAACACTAACCGAAGTTTTAGAATGTTTTCACGTAAGTGGCGACTACGATTATATTCTGAAAATTTGCGTAAAAGACATGGAAGAATATAGAGAATTTATGGTTACCAAATTAACCACTTTGCAACATATTGGCAGTACGCACAGTACTTTTATGATTGGTGAAGTTAAAAATTCTACTTCATTTGTATTGAATTAAAAATAGTAAAGTTTTTTCGCTAAATAGCAATACATATTTATTTAAAAAACTTTACTTTTGTACTTTAAAAACATACTATAACATTTTATAAAATATATTTATGAGTCAATTTGATGTAACCATTATTGGTTCTGGACCTGGAGGATATGTAGCCGCTATTCGTTGTGCACAATTAGGATTTAAAACAGCAATTATTGAAAAATACGCAACACTTGGTGGAACGTGTCTTAATGTGGGATGTATTCCGTCAAAAGCATTATTAGCTTCCTCACATCATTATGAAGAATTGCAACATTTTGCAGATCACGGCATTGAAGTTTCAGGCGAGGTAAAAGTAAATTTAGAAAAAATGATTGCCAGAAAACAAGCAGTTGTTGATCAAACTTCTGGTGGTGTAAAATACCTAATGGACAAAAATAAAGTTACTGTTTTTGAAGGCGTTGGTGCTTTTGAAAGTGCGACTTCTGTTAAAGTTACAAAAGTAGATGGTTCCTCTGAAATTATTGAATCAAAAAATATCATTATTGCTACTGGTTCTAAACCTTCAAACTTGCCTTTTATCAAATTAGATAAAGACAGAATTATTACATCAACTGAAGCTTTAAAATTAAAAGAAGTGCCAAAACATTTGGTCATCATTGGAGGCGGAGTAATTGGAATTGAATTAGGACAAGTATACCTTCGTTTAGGTGCTCAAGTTTCTGTAGTAGAATATATGGATAGAATTATTCCAGGAATGGATGCTTCTTTATCTAAAGAATTAACAAAAGTCTTTAAAAAACAAGGCATGAAATTTTACACGTCGCACAAAGTGCAATCTGTAGATAGAGTAGGAGATGTAGTAACCGTAAAAGCGGAAAATGCAAAAGGAGAAATCATTTCTTTAGAAGGAGATTATACATTAGTTTCTGTGGGTCGTCGTCCGTTTACAGATGGTTTACAAGCAGAAAAAGCAGGTGTAAAAATTACAGATAAAGGTCAAATTGAAGTCAACGATCATTTACAAACTTCAGTTTCTAATATTTATGCAATTGGCGATGTAGTTCGTGGCGCGATGTTAGCTCACAAAGCGGAAGAAGAAGGCGTAATGGTTGCAGAAATTTTAGCTGGACAAAAACCACATATAAATTATAATTTAATTCCTGGTGTGGTGTACACTTGGCCAGAAGTTGCGGCTGTTGGAAAAACAGAAGAGCAATTGAAAGCTGAAGGTATCGAATTTAAAGCAGGAAGTTTCCCATTCAAAGCATTAGGTAGAGCAAGAGCTGGTGGCGACACGGACGGATTTGTAAAAATCTTAGCCGATGCCAAAACAGATGAGGTGTTAGGTGTTCACATGATTGGTGCTCGTTGTGCTGATTTAATTGCAGAAGCTGTTACAGCAATGGAATTTAGAGCTTCAGCAGAAGATATCTCAAGAATGTCACATGCACACCCAACTTTTGCGGAAGCCATCAAAGAAGCCGCTTTAGCCGCAACTGGAAATAGAGCTTTGCACGTATAAATTAAAATTTAAAGATTAAAAAAATCCCAAATTCTTTAGAATTTGGGATTTTTTTATGTTTATGACTTAGCTAATTCACTTTCTTTTTCGTAGCCAAATAAGTGATCTTTTTTAATAATTTCTGCGGTACCATCTGGAAGCATATCTTCCCATCCTGATTCGCCTTTAGACAACATTTTTAATATTTTTCTGGAGAAAATATCTAATGTTTTTTCATCGTAGGTTTCAATGTCGGTAACTTTTCCATTGTATTTAAAGAACTTATACAATTCTTTCATTCTAGGATGCACTTTTAAGTTTTCTGAAGTAATAATTTCACCCGTTTCTGGGTCTTTCATCGGATATAAATATACTTTTAAATCTCTGTAAAATAATTTTCCAAATGCTTCTAAAATTCCACCCGACATATGACGGTAGTATTTTTCATCAAAAATTTCAACCAAATTACTCACACCCATGGCTAAAGCAGTACGTGATTTTGTAAAAGAGGAGAAGTATTCTAAAACTTTATAATATTCTTGGAAATTAGAAATCATTACGGTTTGACCTAAAGCACATAAAAGTTCTGCTCTATCTAAGAAATCTCTTTCGTCAATTTCACCTTCAGCTTTTAAGTTAGAAAGTGTGATTTCAAAAACCACAAAGGTATTTTCTTTACTTACTTTATTTTCTTGTATAAACATCTCATAAGATTGCTTATACATATCCATGTTTACTTTTGTTACAGGTCGGAAACTACCACGTAAAGCTAAGATGTTTTTTTTGTATAAAACGGCTGCAGGCAAAATATTTTTTCCTTCCGGATTAAACATTACGGCATCTGTAAAACCGTATTTTACCAATTGCAAACTCATTAATCTATTGTCAACATCTGCAAAACTTGGACCTGAGAAATTTATCGTGTCAATTTCAAGTTGGTCTTTTTCTAAATGGTCGTATAAATAACGCAATAATTTTTTAGCATCATTATGTTTGTAAAAGGCACCATAAATTAAGTTTACGCCCAAAATGCCTAAGGTTTCTTGTTGCAAACGTGCATCATTTTCTTTGAAACGAATGTGAATTAAAATTTCGTTATACGCTTGGTCTGGTTCTACTTGAAATTTAATTCCTACCCAACCGTGTCCTTTAAATTGTTTTGCAAAATCAATAGTGGCTACTGTATTGGCATAACTAAAGAACATTTTATTGGGATGTTTATCTCTTTTTAAACGATCTTCAATAAGTTGTGTTTCATGAGTAAGCATTTTTCTTAATCTGCTTTCCGTAACATATCTTCCATCTTTTTCAATTCCGTAAATGGCATCACTAAAATCCTTATCGTAGGCAGACATCGCTTTCGCAATGGTTCCAGAAGAAGCACCTGCTCTGAAAAAATGCCTCACCGTTTCTTGTCCGGCACCAATTTCAGCAAAGGTTCCGTAAATATTCTCGTTTAAATTAATACGGAGCGCTTTATCCTTTGTAGAAGGAATTTGTTCAATTACTTTATCTCCTCTTAATGTGATTTCAGTTGTCATTTATTCAAATGTGTTTTTGGGCAAATTAAAATACAATGCAAAGTTAATAAATTATAGGTTTTAACAAGAGTATTTTGTTATTTTTGTAAAAAAGAAATTGCTCTTACAAACAACTTGGCTATAATAATTCGCACTAATAAGCAATATTGCAAGTAAAAAAATTATAGATGAAAATTCATTTCTTAGGCACAGGCACCTCTCAAGGCATTCCAGTAATTGGAAGTACGCATTTTGTGTGTTTAAGTGATGATGTAAAAGACAAGCGCTTACGCGTTGCTGTTTGGATTTACGATGATGATTTTTCTATAGTAATTGATTGTGGTCCAGATTTTCGCCAACAAATGCTTACCAGCGGCTGCTCGCAAATTGATGCTTTGCTTTTTACTCATGAACATGCAGACCATACAGCAGGTTTAGACGATATTCGTCCGTTTTACTTTAAACAAGGCGATGTTCCGGTATATGGACATTCGCGCGTGTTGCAAAATTTAGCCAGACGATTTGATTATATCTTTGAAAAAGAAAATAAATATCCGGGAGCACCCTCGGTATTGCCAATTGAAGTGGTGAATAATCAAAATATAACCATTAAAAATCAGACGGTAATTCCAATAAATGCCCTGCATGGAAATTTACAAGTTTTTGGGTACAGAATAAAAGATTTTGTATATTTAACAGATGTAAAAACCATCGAGGACGCAGAATTAGAAAAACTTAAAGATGTTGAGGTTTTGGTTATCAATGCGTTACGTTTTGAACCACATAATACCCATTTTAACATAGAAGAAGCTATAAATTTTATAAATTTGGTGCAACCTAAAAAAGCTTATTTGACGCATATTAGTCATATTTTAGGATTGCATGAAGACATACAAAAACAATTGCCAGAAAACGTTTTTTTGGCTTACGATAATTTAGAAATAGAAATAAAATAGATATAAAAATGAAAAAAAGTTTATTGCTTTACGGATTAGTATTTTCAGTATTAATTAATATTTTTCAAATAGTTAATGCTTCTAATATTTTAAAAAGAAGCGAAGAGGTGTCTACCATTAGTAAAAAGGAATTGAAAAAAGCCAAAGACTCTATCGCAACATTATTGGACAATGATACCTTTTCGTTAGCAAATAATGAAAATGCACAAGAATATTATTTTGAATATGATTTAAAAGCGCTTCAAGCAAAAGTTAAAGATGATTTAAACGCTTTTAATGCCGATAAAAAAGGAAATAAATACGTTTCTTACGATCAAATTGGTGACAATCCGTTTTTGATAAATAACATTAAAATTTTAAATCATAGATGGATTATTGCTAACTTTTCTGATGGTAAAGTTTGGGGTGAAGTGTTGATAAAATACTTTCATAATGTAGATAAACCTACCGATTTTGAAACCGTAGAAACATTAATTTATCAAGAAACGCTAAAATAGATATGAAGAAATTTTTATATATTCTATTACTGACATCGCTATTTTCTTGCGATTATATCTTAAAAAATCCACCAAAAGATACCACGGAAATGGATTCTATTGTGAAAAACCAAGTCAACGACGATAAAAACGAAAATGGTTGCGATTTAAAAGCAGGGTACAAATGGTCGAATATGACTAAAAAATGTGTACGTGTTTTTGAAGAAGGCTATCGCTTAACCTCTATAGAAAGAGATTCCTTAGCCAAAAGAAAAAACGCTTTCTTTTTTGTGGATGAGGACAGCTTAATTGCGGAAGTTTTCTTGCCAGATTCTAAAGAATCGATTGTTTTTAAAAGAGAAAATGAAGACCAAAACTTCAAATTTAAAGATTTCGAATTCCGAACCAATAAAGGGTTTTATTTGTACTACAAACAAACACTTATGTTTCAACCTGCCATTCCTGTAGATACCAAAGTTTTAGGAAAAGCCGAGGAGCATTAGGGTTTTGGGTAAATGGTTTAAGGTATTGGGTAATAGGTGCTTTCTTTAGAATAATTATTTTATTTGTTTTGTGATGCTGAACTGGTTTCAGTATCTGATTAGTTTAAAGTCAGTTTACTTTGTATAGCTGGTTTTTAATCATCACCCCAATTTAAATCATAATCTTCATTTGATGCAATAAATATTGACCAAATAGCAGTTTCTTCATTATAAATATTTGAGCTTGTACTTGAAGTAACTTCAAAAGTTGTCGTTGCTCCTCTGTAAATTTTCAAAATTCTTCCATCTTTAATTTTAGAGTCAATTAATCTACAACCATAATTTTTAATTGAATTAATGTATTCATTATATTTAATTTTCGTATTAACTTGAATTTTAATTCTTGTCTTACTTGAATACTCACTATAAAAATAAGTTAAAAATGATTCTGCTAAATCAGAACTATCAGATTTATTATAAGTAAAAGTCGCTCTACCCATATTACCATCTGTAGGCTCATATGCATCTAAAAACTCCCAACTTTTCGAAGTTAAGTATTCTTCAGCATTGCCTAAATCCTTTTTCTTGATTTCTAAAATCTGTGATAGTGTTAGATTTTGTGATAATGCGTTGTTGCTAAATAACATAATTGCAACGACTAATAAAAATTGCTTCATGAATTTTATATTTTTAAATTATTTATTATTATTATTTTTATCTAATTCTTCTTTAGAATCATCAAAATATTCTATGTGTAAAATTTTCTACAAGTTTAATTAAAATTTTATAATTTAATACTATAACTTTTTATTATCCACATCCTTCAAAAACTGAATTATACCTGTAAAATACGTTTCTTGGTCGTCGTATTGCGATAAATGGCTGCCGTTTTTACAAAATAAGAAGCGTCCGTTTTGTACTTGTGTCGCCATCCATTTCATATGTTCAGGATCCATAGTGTCGTATTTTGCGCCAATGGTTAAGGTAGGAACGGTCAATTCTTTTAATCGTTTGGAAACATCCCAGTTTTTAATGTAGGCGTCACCTGTAATGCCAAATTCGCTATACCCTTGCATAGAAATATACACCTCAGAATTAATGTGTTTAAAGCATCTGGTTATCGATTCAGGCCATTCGTTTTGTGGTTTTCTTAAAATGTGTTGGGTGTAATAATGCTCAAAAAGTAATTCGGTATAACGTGGATTGGCAAAATCGTTGTTTTTTTCTAATTTCATAATTTCTTGGTACACTTCCTTTTTCAATTGCGGACCTAATACTTCTTGTGCATATTTATTATACGATGGAATGCTAGAAACCATATTGGAAATAATTAATCCTTTTAAATTCTTCTGATATTTCAAAGCGTAATCCATCGCTAAAATCCCACCCCAAGATTGTCCCAAAATGTAAAAATTGTCTTTGTTTAAACCAAGTGCTATGCGTACTTGTTCCACTTCTTCTACAAAGCGTT
>NZ_JBIPMS010000051.1:0-11368 GCF_044368995.1 Flavobacterium sp.
CCAGACGGCAACAAAGAGGTTGATTTTAAAGAATACATCAATCCAGAGTCTTTGAAAGTTATAACTGGATATGTTGAACCTAGTTTACAAACCGCAAAAGAATTAGATCATTTTCAATTTCAACGCTTAGGTTATTTTTGTGTAGACAGAGATTCCTCGTCTGAAAAATTAGTTTTTAATAAAACAGTTGGACTAAGAGATACTTGGGCAAAAGTTAGCGAACAATAATCCATTTGTCTTGCTGAACTTGTTTCAGCATCTTAATAAGACTTAAAACCTGCAAGTATTTTTCCTTGCAGGTTTTTTATTTTATTTTTTATTTTTGCATCAAAAAAAACCACCAATTAAAAAACTGATGGTTTGTTTTTGTCTATCTGAACTTGTTTACTTCGTCAGTTCGCAAGCTCGGGTCAGGTTCTAACATTTTTTATACTTCGCTAGTATCGCTTGGATTATAATCCGTTGATGTATGATCGGTTTTTTTCTTGATTCGTTTAGGTTGGTTTTTCATGGTTTCACCAATTTGGTTACTTGCTGTAAAACTTGCCACCATGTTATTTAACATATCGCTTCCAGCTTGAGGAGAGTTTGGTAATAATATTAAATTACTGTTTGTATCTGCTCCAATAGCCTGTAAAGTATCATAATGTTGCGTAACCACAATCAAAGCGGAAGCTTCTTGCGAATTAATCCCAACATTATTTAATACTTCTACGCTTTCTACCAAACCTCTTGCGATTTCTCTTCGTTGGTCTGCTATACCTTGACCTTGTAACTTTTTACTTTCAGCTTCCGCTTTTGCTTTGGCTACAATTCTGATACGTTGTGCTTCCGATTCAAATTCTGCAGCCGTTTTTTCTCTATCTGCTGCGTTAATTCTGTTCATCGCATTTTTCACTTGAATATCTGGATCAATATCGGTTACTAACGTATTGATAATGTCGTATCCGTAAGTGGTCATAGATTCGTTTAATTCGCGTTTTACCGCAATAGCAATGTCGTCTTTTCTCAAAAACACATCATCTAAAATTAATTTTGGCACTTCGGCACGAACCACATCAAATACATAAGCCGTAATTTGATCGTGTGGATATTCCAACTTGTAAAAAGCTTCATATACTTTGCTTTGAATTACGTTAAACTGAACCGAAACTTTCATTTTAATAAAAACATTGTCTTTTGTTTTGGTTTCAATAATAACGTCTAATTGTTGAATTCTGAGGTTTACTCTTCCTGCAATTCTGTCAATTACAGGTATTTTTAATTGTAACCCCGAACTTCTGATGCTTGTAAATTTTCCAAATCGCTCAATAACAACTGCGGTTTGTTGCTTTACGGTAAAAAAGGAACTTAGTAAGACAAAAAATCCTAAAAATAGGACGGAAATGATAATTGGAGACATAAGGGATAATTTTAAGTTATACTTGTTATACGTGCCTTTTAAGCAAAAGTTACAAGAAGCACAATTATTATTGTTGTTTATAAAGAAGCAATTGCTTTTTCAATTCTGCTTGTTGTTTCTTCTTTTCCAATTAATTCTATAATATCAAACAAATGCGGTCCTTTTAAAGCACCAACCAAACTCAATCGTAGCGGTTGCATTACTTTACCCATTCCAATTTCGTTTGTCGTCATCCACTCTTTAAGCAAAGTTTCTATGTTTAAAGAATTAAAATCTGCTATATTTTGTAATTGAGCAATTACTTGTTTCATTATTTCTGGTGTTTCTTCTTTCCAGTTTTTTGCTGCTTTTTCATCGTAAGACGTTGGCGCAATAAAGAAATAATCGGCCAAATCCCATAACTCTGTTATAAAATTAGCACGTTCTTTAATTGAAGCAACTACTCTTGTAATATCTAAAGAAGTTAAAATTCCTTTTTCTTCTATGATTACTTTAAACGCGTCGGCTAAACTTTCATCCGTTTGTTTTTGTAAGTATTGATGATTGAACCATTTGTTTTTCTCCGGATCAAATTTTGCACCTGATTTATGAATTCGTTTTAAATCGAATTTTTCTATAAGTTCTGCTAAACTAAATATTTCTTGTTCTGTTCCGTCATTCCAACCTAATAAAGCTAAAAAGTTGATCACAGCTTCCGGGAAAAACCCAGCTTCTTTGTATCCGTTCGTTATTGTCATGCTGGAAGCATCTCTCCACTCTAAAGGAAATACTGGAAAACCTAATTTATCACCATCTCGTTTGCTTAATTTTCCGTTACCAATAGGTTTTAAAATCAAAGGTAAATGCGCAAATTCCGGAGCTTCCCAACCAAAAGCCTTGTAAAGCATTACGTGTAAAGGCATAGACGGTAACCATTCTTCACCTCTGATTACATGCGAGGTTTCCATTAAATGATCATCTACAATATTTGCCAAATGATACGTTGGCATTCCGTCTGATTTAAATAAGACTTTATCGTCCAATAAATTGGTGTCAAATTGTACCTCACCACGAATGATATCTTGTAAGTGCAAGGTTTCATTTACAGGCGTTTTAAAACGAATTACGAAATGTTCACCATTTGCAATACGGGTTTTCACTATTTCTTCTGAAAAGTTTAAAGAAGTATCTAATTTTTCTCTAACGGTATGATTGTATATAAATGTTTTTCCCTCTGTTTCTGCATTTTTACGAAGTTCGTCGAGTTTTTCAGGCGTATCAAAAGCATAATAAGCCCATCCAGATTGAATTAATTCATCAGCATATTGCTTGTAAATTTCTTTTCTATCAGATTGTCTGTATGGTCCAAATTTTTCGTTCTTTCCAATGGTTTCATCGGGAGAAATCCCTAACCATTTTAATGCTTTAAAAATATAATTTTCCGCTTCCGCCACAAAACGCGTTTGGTCGGTATCCTCTATACGTATATAAAAAGTACCGCCGTGTTTTTTGGCATATAAATAATTAAAAAGCGCAGTTCTAACCCCACCAATATGTAAAGGTCCTGTTGGACTAGGAGCAAATCGTACTCTGACTGGTCTATTCATAACTATAAATTTTGTCAAAGATACTATTTTAAAATTCCAAAAGTAAAATTCTAAATTCCAAATACATCAAAATTTGGAAATTTGAATTTTAAAAAGGATTTTTTTTATCATTGATTTTTTTTGTAGATTTATCAGTCATAAATAAACGAGGGACCATTTTGGATAAAAAAGCAGTAATTTATGATAAACTGGAAGGATTTATCAAGAAATTTTACACCAATGAGTTGATAAAAGGAATACTTCTTTTTATTACCATTGGCTTATTGTATTTTATTTTTACTTTTTTAATAGAATATTTTTTATGGTTTTCTACCCAAGGAAGAACTATTTTGTTTGGGTTGTTTTTGTTTGTAGAGGCGTTTTTGTTGTCTAAATTTATCATTTTTCCTTTATCGAGATTATTTAAGATTCAGAAAGGTTTAAATTATACCGAAGCCTCAAAAATTATTGGAATCCATTTTGATGAAGTTAAAGATAAATTACTTAATTTTTTACAATTAGCCAACACCACAGAGCCTTCAGAGCTGGTATTAGCTTCTATTGAACAAAAAGCGAAAAACTTACAACCTATACCTTTTTCAAATGCTATAAACTTTAACGGGAATAAAAAATATTTACCTTTTGCGCTTATACCGTTATTGTTTATTTTATTCTTTTATGTTTCGGGAAATTCGGATGTGATTTCTAAAAGTTTTGCCAGAGTCCTTCAATACGACACTAATTTTGAAAAACCAGCCGCGTTTAAGTTTGAAATTGTTTCTTCTACTTTAAACGTGGAACAAAACAAATCTTTTAAGCTAATCGTTAAAACTGTTGGAAGCATCATACCAGAAAACACTTCAATTTTAATTAATAACGAAGAATATTTTTTAGAAAATACTTCACCAGGAAATTTTACTTATCAATTTGATAATGTTCAGAAAGACATTACATTTTATTTAAAATCGAATGACATTACTTCTTCAGATTATGTTTTAAATGTTGTTAACGTGCCTACCATTTCTTCGTTTAGTATGCAATTAAATTTTCCAAATTACTTGGGCAAAAAACCAGAAATTATTCAAGGAACGGGTAACGCTGTTATTCCCGAAGGAACATTGGTTTCTTGGAAAATAAATACATTTGCTACTACCGAAGTGGCTTTTAAAAAAGAATCAATTTCTAATTTCTTTACTAAAAATGACAACCAGTTTTTCCTTACAAAACGAATTGTTAATACAACAGATTATGAAATTTCAATTTCCAATTCTCGGTTAAAAAACTATGAAAAGCTTCAATATAAATTGACTGTTTTAAAAGATCAGTTTCCAAGTATTTCAGTTACCGAAACCCCAGATAGTTTAAAATTAAAACAAAAAGTAGTTATCGGACAAGTTTCTGATGATTACGGGATGTCGAAATTACAAGTAGTGTTTTATGACAAAAACAAACCAAATATTTTATTACGAAAAGGTCTGGTTTTAAAAAACAAAGTTGTTGACCAATTTGTGTATGCTTTCCCTGACGGAATTGCACTACAACCGGGAATTAATTACGAGTATTTCTTCGAAGTGTTTGATAATGATGTTGTTAACGGTTTAAAATCCTCAAAATCGACTGTTTTTTCTCATTCTGAATTGACAAAAGAACAGAAAGAGCAACAATCCTTAAAAGAGCAACAATCAAACATCAATAGTTTACAAAAAGCGTTAGATAATCAAGACAAACAATTTGAAGCATTAGACAAACTTAAAAAGCTTGACAAACAAAAAGACAACTTAGATTATAAAGACCAAAAGAAAATCCAAGACTTTATTAATCGTCAAAAAGAGCAAGACGAAATGATGAAAGAATTTTCTGAAAAAATGAAGGAAAATCTGGAACAATTTAAGCCCGAACAAAAAGATGAAATGAAACAAGAGCTTTTAAACCGTTTAGAAAAAAACGAAAAACAAGCTGCGAAAAACGAAAAGCTTTTAAAGGAACTTGAAGCGCTAACAAAAAAATTAGAAAAAGAAGAATTGTTTGATAAAGCTGATAAATTAAAACAACAAGCCAAAACGCAACAAAAATCTTTAGAGCAATTGGTGGAACTTACAAAACGATATTACGTTGAACAAAAAGCAGCCCAATTAGCGGATAAATTAGACAAATTAGCATCGAAACAAGATAAGCTTTCAGATAAAGAAAACCCAACTAAAGAGGAACAAGAAAAGCTTTCAAAAGAGTTTGATGATTTAAAAAAAGAGTTGGATGCATTAGAAAAAGAAAATAAAGACTTGAAGTCGCCTATGGATATTCCAAACGATAAGGGCGATCAAAATGACGTAGACCAAGAACAGCAAAAAGCAGAAGACAATTTAGAAAAGAAAGAGCAAAAACAAGCCAAAAAGAATCAAAAAGCGGCGGCTCAAAAAATGAAAGAAATGAGTCAAAAAATGTCCGATTCAATGTCTTCTGGTGAAATGGAAGATAACGCCGAAGACGCAAAAGTATTACGTCAAATCTTAGATAATTTATTGTCTTTTTCATTTGATCAAGAAAAATTGATGAAGCAATTTAAGGCGGTTTCTAGTTCAAAATCTAACGTAAGCTCCTTGTTAAAAAATCAGCAAGATTTGAAAACACAATTTAAACATGTTGACGACAGTTTGTTTGCTTTGTCTTTGCGTCAGCCAAAACTTTCTGATTTGGTTTTAAAAGAAGTAGAAGAAATTCATTATAATTTAGATAAATCTATTGAAAATTTAGTATCAACTAGTCGTTCAAAAGGGATTTCACACCAACAATTTACGTTGTCTTCCGCTAACAAATTAGCCGATTTCCTTAGCAATGTTCAAAGCGAAATGAGTATGAGCATGTCGTCATCTGGCGGAAGCGGCAAACCCAAACCGGGCAAAGGGAAAGGCGAGCAATTGTCAGATATTATTTCTAAACAAAAAGGGTTGGGCGAAAAAATGAAAGCTGGCAAACCCAAACCAGGCGAAGGACAAAAACCAGGTCAGGGTAAAAAAGGAAATCAAGAAGGCGAAGGCGGCTCACAAGGAAACGAAGGAAAAGACGGTGAAGGCGACGCTGGAAAACTATTAGAAATAATAAAAGAACAACAAGAGTTACGAGAAGCATTGCAAAACGAATTAAATAAAAACGGTATGGGCGGCAATGGTCAAAACGCTGTAAAACAAATGAAAGAGTTAGAAAAGCAATTAATTAATAAAGGTTTAACACAAGACAATGTTAATCGCGCCTTGCAAATTAATCACGAATTGTTAAAACTAGAATCTGCATTAAAACAACAAGGACAAGACACTAAAAGAGAATCGAATACCAATAAAAACGATTTTCTAGGGAGCAACAAACCCCTTCCTCCTGCTTTATTAAATTATTTAAAAAGTGTAGAAATATTAAACAGACAAAGCTTACCTTTGCAACCCAATTTTAACACCAAAGTGCAACAATATTTTAAAAGCAATGATAAGTTTTAATTACGAATCTGATTTTATTTTAGATCACCAAGAACATTTCGCTTCTTGGATAGAAACCATCATAGCCTCTGAAAACAAAACTTTAGGAGAGATTTCTTATGTTTTTTGTGACGACGATTATTTACACGCTATTAATATGCAATATTTAAACCACGACACACTTACAGACATCATTAGTTTTGATTACTCAGAAGGCGATATTATTAGTGGTGATATTTTTATTTCTATTGAAAGAGTTAAAGACAATGCGACTGATTTTAAAGTCTCTTTTGAAGACGAATTAAAACGAGTTTTAGCACACGGGGTTTTGCATTATTGCGGATACAAGGACAAATCAGATGCTGACGCGGCTTTAATGCGTAATAAAGAAGAGGAAAAAATTAAGTTGTTCCAAACGGAACTATAGTATAATAATTTGTTCTTTTTGTTCCACGTGGAACAAAAAGACTTTTAAAATTAACCACGTGTTTCACGTGGAACAAAAAATATGTTTCAAGAAAAATATGATGTAATTGTTGTAGGTGCCGGACACGCAGGATGCGAGGCCGCTGCTGCTGCTGCCAACATGGGCTGTAGTACTTTGTTGGTTACTATGAATTTACAAAACATTGCTCAAATGTCTTGTAATCCAGCCATGGGTGGTATTGCAAAAGGTCAAATTGTTCGTGAAATTGACGCTTTGGGCGGCTACTCAGGAATTGTTTCTGACAATACAGCTATACAATTTAAAATGTTGAACCTTTCTAAAGGCCCTGCCATGTGGTCGCCTCGATGCCAATCAGACCGGATGCGTTTTGCTGAAGAATGGCGCATGATGCTAGAAGGAACACCGAATTTAGATTTTTATCAAGAAATGGTTTCCGGCATTATAACAGATGGAGATCAAATTACAGGCATCAAAACATCTTTAGGTTTAGAAATTAAAGCTAAAACGGTAGTGCTTACAAACGGCACGTTTTTAAATGGTTTAATTCATATCGGCGACAAACAATTCGGAGGAGGTCGTGCTGGTGAAAGCGCCTCCTTTGGAATCACTGAAGATTTGTTGCATTTGGGCTTTGAATCAGGAAGAATGAAAACAGGTACGCCGCCTCGAGTAGATGGTCGCTCTTTAGATTATTCAAAAATGATAGAACAACCAGGCGATATAAACCCCTCAAAATTTTCTTATTCTGATGCTACTAAGCCTTTAACAGAACAACGCTCTTGTTTTATGACTTATACTTCTGAGGTAGTGCATGATTTATTACGAGAAGGATTTGACAGAAGCCCCATGTTTAACGGCAGAATTAAATCAATCGGACCAAGATATTGCCCGTCTATCGAGGACAAAATAAACCGATTTGCAGATAAAGAACGACACCAACTGTTTATTGAGCCAGAAGGTTGGAAAACGTGCGAAGTTTATGTGAACGGTTTTTCAACATCCTTACCAGAAGATATCCAATTTAAAGCTTTACGATCTGTTGTAGGTTTTGAAAAGGTGAAATTTTTTCGCCCTGGATATGCTATCGAGTACGATTACTTTCCGCCTACACAATTAAAACACACTTTAGAAACCAAATTAATTCATGGTTTGTATTTTGCCGGACAAATTAACGGGACAACTGGTTATGAAGAAGCAGCCTCTCAAGGTTTAATGGCTGGTATTAATGCGGCACTTCAAGTTCAAGATAAAGAGCCTTTAATATTAAAAAGAGATGAAGCTTATATTGGTGTTTTGATAGATGATTTAATTACTAAAGGAACAGAAGAACCCTATAGAATGTTTACTTCTCGAGCAGAATATAGAACCTTATTACGACAAGATAATGCCGATTTAAGATTAACTCCGAAAGGATTTTTTATTGGTTTAGCAAAAGAAGCTCGTTTAAAACGAATGGAATATAAATTAGACGCTTCTGATAAATTTGTAACTTTTTTTAAAGAAACAAGTATTAAAGCAGAAATTGCAAATCCAATTTTAGAAGCAAAAGGATCAAGCTTGATGACACAAGGCGATAAAATGTTTAAAGTGTTTTCACGTCCACAAATTGATTTAAACGATATTTTAAAATTTAAAGCAGTAACAGATTATATTTCAGAAAATAATTTAGACCAGGAGGTTATTGAACAAGCCGAAATCCAGGTGAAATATTCTGGTTATATTGAAAAAGAAAAAAACCATGCAGATAAATTGCATCGTCTGGAAGATGTTCGTATTCCGGATAATTACGATTTTGAAAAAATAAAAGCCATTTCTATTGAAGCGCGTCAAAAACTAACAAAAATACGACCAACAACTATTGCGCAAGCCTCAAGAATTAGCGGTGTTTCACCAAGTGACGTTTCGGTGCTGCTAATTCATATGGGAAGATAAATGTATTTACGATTTACGATTTGAGATTTACGATTTAAACGTTTCGTAAATCAAAAATCGTAATTTTCAGGTTCCACGTGAAACAACCTTGTTAAAGCCAATAAATAAAAAGCAAATGAAATTTTTAGAAGAAAACCAATTTATAATTATCAAAGATCTTTCAGTTTCAAAAGAAACCTTTTCCTTATTGTATAATAAAGAATATGATTTATTAAAAACGCACCCTACTCCATCCTTAGCTGTTTTGCCAAAATATTACGAAAGCGAAGATTATATTTCGCATACAGACGGTAAAAGAACCTTGTTTGAAAAAACATATCATTTAGTAAAGCAAAATGCTATTAAAGGGAAAGTTTCATTACTTTATAAAGAACAAAATATTAAGGGTAAGTTGTTAGATATTGGATGCGGAACAGGCGACTTTTTAGTAGAAGCTAAAAAACAAGGTTGGTCGATATTAGGTTTTGAACCAAATACAGACGCGAAACAATTGGCCAAAAATAAAGGCGTTTTGTTTACGGAAGATATTTTTACTTTACCAGAAAACACTTTTGATGCGGTAACCATGTGGCACGTTTTAGAACACGTTCCTAATTTACAAGAATATATTGCCAACTTAAAACGAATTATTAAGCCAAACGGAACCATTATCATAGCGGTACCTAATTACAAATCCTATGACGCAAAATATTATAATCGATTTTGGGCAGCGTATGATGTGCCTCGTCATTTATGGCATTTTTCCAAAACCAGCATAAAAAGATTGTTTTCGGACGTTGGTATGGAATTAATAAAAGTAAAACCCATGTGGTTTGATAGTTTTTATGTTTCCTTATTATCTGAAAAATATAAAAACGGAAAAATGAATTTTATAAAAGGATTTTTAGTTGGTTTTGTTTCAAATGTATCAGGATGCTTTAAAAACGAGTTTTCATCGCACATTTATATCATAAAAAACAAGTAAAACGCAAATAAGCGCGTTTTTTGACAATTTACACGTAAAAACACCTTTAGTGTCTTGTGAAAAAAGATGTTTTATAAAACAGCCGTTAAAACAAGTCGTTTTTAATAGTAATTTCTTATTGCAAATTAAATCTTACATAAAATTTTCTTATAGTTCTTGTTTTGTAATTTATTTTAAAAAAAGAATTAAAAATTAAAAGAAACCTATTATTTTTACTAAAATTAAAAAACCGATTTCCTATTTAATAATCATACTATAAAAAAATGAAAAAATTACTAAGCATTGTTGCAGTATGCGCAACACTAATTTCTTGTCAACAAACGACAACCTCAACAACAGAATTTAAAACAGGATATATTGACACCTCTGTTCTATTAGAAAAATACGAAAAGTTTAAAGATGAAAACGAAAAGTTTAAAGTTAAATCTGAAGAAATAGGCAGACCATTAGAAACTAAAGGCAGACAATTACAGGCAGAAAAGGATGCCTTTCAACGTAATGCACAAGCCAACGGACAAGCTTGGGCCCAACAAAAATATGCCGAATTACAACAAAGAGAACAACAAATTCTACAAGAGAGAGATCAAGTTTTAGCGCAAATTCAAACAGAAGGCGGAAAATTACAAGACACCCTAATACAACAAGTAAAAAAATACATCAGAGACTTTGGTAAAAAACAAAAATTCGATTATATTTTTACAACTTCAGAAGATGCTCCATCAGTAATTTATGCAAAAGATTCGTACAACTTAACAGATAAGTTGCTGAAAGAACTTAACGAACAATACAAAGCAACAAACCAAAAAAAATAATTAATAAGCCTTGAGAAATCAGGGCTTTTTTTATATTTTAGTATTTCGAACTTGTTTCAGAATTTTTTTTCAATTAAATTTGTTTATCAACGAACAACTCAATTCTTTGCCATTAACTTTAACCTAAACTATCCGCCAAATGAAAAATCTATCAAAAGCCGCTCAGTACACCCTGCAATTTATCAACCAAACCAATAAATCTGTTTTTTTAACAGGTAAAGCTGGCACTGGAAAAACCACCCTTCTTAAAGAAATTATTGCCACATCACACAAAAACACGGTAGTGGTTGCTCCAACCGGAATTGCCGCACTTAATGCTGGCGGCGTTACCATTCATTCTATGTTTCAATTGCCTTTTGCGGCTTTTATTCCTGATTTTAAGGAAGTTCATTCCAACTCGCAACAATATAAATTTGAAACTAAAAGCACGATTAGTAAACATTTCCGAATGAATGGCGCAAAAAAACAAGTGCTGGTAAATTTAGAATTGCTAATTATTGATGAAGTGTCAATGCTTCGTCCAGATGTTTTAGATGCGATTGATTTTATGCTTCAAAAAGTGCGCCGAATAGACGCGCCTTTTGGTGGTGTTCAATTACTTTTTATAGGCGATTTATTACAATTACCGCCCGTAATTAAACAAGAAGAATGGTACGAATTAAAGAACTATTATCAAGGTATGTTCTTTTTTCATTCGCAAGTAATCCAACAAAATCCGCCTTTATATATTGAATTGGATAAAATTTATCGTCAAGATGACGAGGAATTTATCTCTATTTTA
>NZ_JBIPMS010000052.1:0-11183 GCF_044368995.1 Flavobacterium sp.
CCAATTATGGTTTACCAGCAGGAGTTTTGGCTGTTTTGGCATCAAATACTATTACTATTAGTGGTACACCAACGGCTTCAGGAACGTTTAATTATGACATTCCATTAGCTGGAGGATGTGGAACTCTTAGTGCAACAGGAACGATTACAGTTACTGCAAATAATACTGCAAGTGCTGCATCTAGTTCTCCAACAGTTTGTATTAATACTGCAATTACAGATATTACGCATACTACAACTGGAGCAACCGGAATTGCAACGACTACTACTAATTATGGTTTACCAGCAGGTGTTTTGGCTGTTTTGGCATCAAATACCATTACTATTAGTGGTACACCAACGGCTTCAGGAACATTTAATTATGACATTCCTTTAACCGGAGGTTGTGGAACTGCAAGTGCAACAGGAACGATTACAGTTTCTGTAATAAACACAGCAAGTGCTGCATCGACTACTCCAACAGTTTGTATTAATACTGCAATTACAGCTATTACGCATACTACAACTGGAGCAACCGGAATAGCAACGACTACTACTAATTATGGTTTACCAGCAGGTGTTTTGGCTGTTTTGGCATCAAATACCATTACTATTAGTGGTACACCAACGGCTTCAGGAACATTTAATTATGACATTCCATTAACTGGAGGTTGTGGAACTGTTAGTGCAACAGGAACGATTACAGTTACTCCACTTCCGGGATGGTTTAATACACAGTTTCCAAGTTCAGCATCTATTTGTGAAGGAGGATCCGCTGTCATTTATGGTCAGGTTTATTTAGCTGGAATTACCGATCCTGCAGGTCAGGCCTCAGGTATGACCGCACAGTTAGGTTATAGCAGTTCAAACACAGATCCTAATACTTGGTCTAACTGGATTAATGCAAGTTTTAACGTTCAAACAGGAAATAATGATGAATTCCAAGCGAACATTGGTTCTAGTCTTGGAGTTGGAACTTACTTCTATGCTTTCCGCTACTCTTATAATGGATGTACTTATGTGTATGGAGGTCTTAACGGTCCATGGAATGGAACAACAAATAATAGTGGAACCTTAACAATTACTGCTAATAACACAGCAAGTGCTGCATCGAGTTCTCCAACAGTTTGTATTAATACTGCAATTACAGCTATTACGCATACTACAACTGGAGCAACCGGAATTGCAACTACTACTTCCAATTATGGTTTACCAGCAGGAGTTTTGGCTGTTTTGGCATCAAATACTATTACTATTAGTGGTACACCAACGGCTTCAGGAACGTTTAATTATGACATTCCATTAACCGGTGGTTGTGGAACTGTAAGTGCAACAGGAACGATTACAGTTACTGCGGCTTCAACAAATAGTACTACAACATCTGCTTGTGGAAGTTATACATGGTTAGTAAACGGAACTACTTATACAACGAGTGGAACGTATACAAGTGTAGTTGGATGTCTTACAGAGACATTGAATTTAACTATCAATGCACTTCCTATTACAACTATAACAAGAACAGATGATGTTTTAACAGTTACTGAAACAGGAGCTATTTATCAGTGGTATACTTGTACTTCAAGCTCTGTTGGTACTATAATTTCTGGAGCAACTTCTCAATCATATACGGCAACAGCGTCTGGAAGTTATGCGGTTCAAGTAACTAAAAACGGTTGTTCAGAAATGAGTGCATGTTTTGATGTTGCTACATTATCTAGTAATTCATTTGATTTAGCTAAATTATCTTATTATCCAAACCCTGTGGTTGATATTTTAACTATTAGTTATTCTAGTGAAATTACTTCAGTTCAAGTTTACGATATTAGCGGAAGACAAATTAGAAATATAAAACCAAATAGTAATTTAGTTACTGTTGATTTATCTGATTTAGCTACATCAGTTTATGTAGTAAGAGTCTTTGCTAATGATACTTCAAGTGAATTTAAAGTAGTTAAAAAATAGTCACTATTTTTTATAAATAAAAAAAGGGTCAATCTGTTACAGATTGACCCTTTTTGTTTTATTTTAGCCACATGAAAATGACCGTTTGTAATAGAAAACAACTTTCAATAGTTCGCGATTTAGCGTATACTATTTGGCCGTCTTCTTATATTAAAATACTATCTGAAGCGCAATTAGATTATATGTTAGATACTTTCTATTCCATTGACAATTTAGAAAAGAAAATGGATGCAGGTCAAGTATTTGAATTGCTGCTTGAAGACACAAAAGTTATTGGATTTGTATCTTACGAATTCAATTGCAAGGAAACGGAGTTGCTAAAACTTCATAAAATTTATTTGTTACCAGAAACGCAAGGTAAAGGTTTTGGAAAATTTATGATTAATGAAGTCATTAAAATTGCCAAAAGCAATAATCAGAAAGGCATTTATTTAAATGTAAATAAATACAATACAGCTAAATTTTTCTATGAGAAATTAGGTTTTGTTATTTCAAAAGAGGAAGTAATTGATATTGGAAATGATTACGTAATGGATGATTACGTAATGGAATATCTGTTCTAATGAAAAACGAATTTGCGTTAGTGGTTGTAGCGGCATCCTTTTTGTATTTTGTTGCCTGAGGTTCTCGAAGGTAATAAAATATAAAAAGATATAGCGGAAGACACGACCTGAAAGGGAACGTCCAAAATATTATCTATTTCTTTTATCGTAATTTCTGCTACCGTAATTGGTCTTTTTATCACGCAAAATACTGGCGTCTTCGGTTTTACTCGAAGGTTCAATAAGGGTATTTAATTCTACGATTTCTTTGTCGGTTAACGGACGGTATTTTCCAACCGGAACATCTAAAGTGATATTGATAATTCGGATGCGTTTAAGCGTGGTTACTTCGTAATCTAAATACTCGCACATACGACGAATTTGACGGTTTAAACCTTGCGTTAAAATAATTTTAAATACAAACTGACTCATTTTTTCTACCTTACATTTTTTGGTAATGGTGTCTAAAATAGGTAAGCCGTTACTCATTTGCTTAATGAAAGTTTCTGTAATTGGTTTGTCAACAGTAACAATATATTCTTTTTCGTGATTGTTTCTAGCGCGTAAAATTTTGTTTACAATATCGCCATCATTGGTCATGAAAATCAAACCTTCACTTCCTTTATCTAATCTTCCGATAGGAAAAACACGTTCGGGATAATTGATGTAATCTACAATATTGTCTGGAATGTTTAAATTAGTGGTGCATTCAATTCCCGCTGGTTTGTGGAAGGACAAATAAATGGGTTTTTTATTTGCGTTGGTAACTAATTCACCATTCACACGAACATCGTCTCCTGGAGCTACTTTTGTGCCTAATTCTGGAGATTGTCCGTTGATGGTAATTCTACCTTCTTCCAATAACCGATCGGCTTCTCTACGAGAGCAAAATCCGGATTCTGATAAATATTTATTGATGCGAACTAATTGTGCTTCCATTAGGCAAAGGTAGTTTTTTTAGTTTAAATGTTTTATGAGTTTTATTTTGTTTAAAATTCCAATAAAAAAAATTCCAAATTCCAAATTTAAAACTTGGAGTTTGGAATTTTTAATTTGGTTTTTATATTGAGTAAAAGTCTAATTTTTCGACTTTAAAACTTTCGACTTTCAGACCTTTGACTTATTATATTACATTTTGGCGAAAATTTTCTCCATTTTTTCTTTTTCTTCGTCAGCTAAATCACTGTCTACTAGAATGCGCCCACTGTGCTCATCTGTTAAGATTTTCTTTCTACCCGCTATTTCCATTTGAGTCTGTGGTGGAATAGTAAAGAAAGATCCTGCCGATGCCCCTCGCTCTATAGAAACTACAGCTAAGCCATTAATAACACTATTTCTAATTCTGTCGTACGCCGCTAATAAACGAGTTTCAATTTTACTTCTAAAATCATTAGATTTTTCAATTAAAAAGTTTTCGTCTTTTTCGGTTTCTGCCATAATAGCACTTAATTCAGCTTTTTTGTGTTTTAAGTGATTTTCTTTGCTTTCTAGTTTGTCTTTTGTTTGATTAACAATCTCTTTTTTGTTTTCAAAAGTAATTTTCATCTCTTTAATGTTCTTTTCAGCCAATTGAATTTCTAATTCTTGAAACTCAATTTCTTTCGATAAAGAATTAAATTCTCTATTGTTACGAACATTTTTTTGTTGATCTGTATATTTTTTTATTGCTGTTTTGTGGTCATCAATATTGTTCTTTTTTTCTTTTGCTTGATGATCAATGTTGTTTAAATCGTCGTTTAATTTATCTAAACGTTTTGATAATCCAGCTACTTCATCTTCTAAATCTTCTACTTCTAAAGGTAATTCTCCTCGTACGTTTCTTATTTCGTCAATTTTAGAATCAATTAATTGTAAGGCATAAATTGCTCTTAACTTTTCTTCTACGCTTAGTTCTTTTGTATTTGCCATATTGTTAAAAATATTTAACGGGATTTGTATTTAATTCTGATAAAATGATTGCAAAATTAGTGATTTTTTCTTTAAGAAAGTCAACAATATAGTTTTTTGTATATCTTTCGCTTTCAAAATGGCCAATATCTGCCAAAAGCAGCTTATTTTCGGCTTCATAAAACTGGTGGTATTTTAAATCAGCGGTTAAAAAAGCATCCGCTCCAGCTGCAATTGCATTATTGATAGCAAAACTTCCACTTCCACCTAAAACCGCCACTTTTTTGATTTCAGTTGTTAAAAATTGACTATGTCGAATGCCATCACAAGCCATTTTTTCTTTCACAAATTTTAAAAAATCGTTTGGTTTCATCGGATGTTCCAATTCGCCAATCATGCCTAAGCCAATATTTTTGTGTTCATTTTCTGTTTTGTAAATTTCATATGCCACTTCTTCATACATGTGATTCGAAAAAAGAGTACTCAAAATATTGTTTTGAAGGTGTTTTTCGAAAGTTACTTCGATTTTTATTTCGGCTTCATTTTGTAAAACATGTTTTTCACCTACTACCGGATTGCTGTTTTCATTGCCCTTGAAAGAGCCAATTCCTGAAGAAACGAAACTACAATTGTCATAGTTGCCAATACTACCAGCACCAGCTTCAAATAAGGCTTGTTTTACTTGGTTTTCGTTTTCGGGTTTGGTGTAAGTTACTAATTTATAAATGAAATTTTGTTTGGGAATCAGCACTTTTGTTTTTGTTAAACTCAAAACATCACAGAAAATTTTATTAACGCCATTTTGATGATTATCTAATGCGGTATGAACAGCATAAATGGCAATGTCATTTTTTATTGCTTTAATAATCGCCCGTTCTACATAATTTTTTCCAGTTATTTTTTTAAATCCAGAAAATAAAATAGGATGAAAACAAACTACTAAATTACATTTTTTTAAAATGGCTTCTTCAATCACTTCTTCCAAAGCATCGTGGCACACCAAAATTCCAGTAATGTCATTGTTGTGACCAACTAGTAGACCAACATTGTCAAAATCTTCAGCGTAAGCCAAAGGAGCCAATTGTTCTAGATGTTTTGTTATTTCAGATAATTGCATCTTATGTTATTAGTAATTTTGTATTTTTCAAAGATAAAAAATCAATTGATTTAAATATAATTTACTTGAAATTTAATTCATACTAATTTTGTATATTTGTATATCTAATTCTAAGAAATCCTTCATGATAAAACCAAAATCAAATTTTGGAATAATTTTGTAGAATCAGATTTACTTGAAAAAAAACTTCAAGCTCATTTCCATAATAGAGCATTATTTAGATAATTAACTATGATTTTTTTAAGAAAACTACTTTTTCCAATTGGAGGTTTATACTGGTTAATTACTTTTATTAGAAATTGGCTTTACGATTTAGGTTTGTTCTCATCAAAATCATATGATTTACCGATTATTGCAATAGGAAATCTAAGTACGGGTGGAACAGGTAAAACGCCTCAAACGGAATACATCATTCGATTATTGAAAGATACCTATAAAATTGCGGTTTTGAGTCGTGGTTATAAACGAAGTACAAAAGGTTTTTTATTAGCCAATGCAGCAGTTTCTGCAGCCAAATTAGGTGACGAATCGTATCAAATTCATACAAAATTTAAAGATATTGCCGTTGCTGTATGCGAAAACAGACAAGCAGGAATTGACAACTTAATTTTGAATAGCAATCCAGATATTATTTTATTAGACGATGCTTTTCAACACAGAAAAGTTAAAGCAGGTTTTTATATTCTTTTAACTGCATATGATGATTTATTTGCAGATGATTTTATTTTGCCTTTCGGAAATTTAAGAGAAAGTAGTATTGGTAAAAAGCGCGCCAACTTAGTTGTTGTTACGAAATGTCCTCAAAATATTACGGAAAAAAATAAAAATGAAGTGAAACTAAAATTAAATATAAATGTACCCGTTTTTTTCGCTTCAATTGACTACGATTCAAATGTATATGGCACCGAAAATAGTTTATCCGTTTCAGATATTATTTCCAAAGAAAAAGTAATTCTTGCAGGAATTGCCAAGCCAAAATATTTTATTGATTATTTAACTTCAGGTAATGATAAAGTTATGATTTTTCCAGACCATCATAATTTTTCAGAAAACGAAATCTCGGAAATATATAATGCTTCGAAAGATAAAATTCTGATAACAACTGAAAAAGATTTCATGCGTTTGCAAGGTAAAATCCCACCTAATAATTTATATTATTTACCGATACAATCCAAGTTTGTTTCAGAAAAAGAGCAATTTGAAACTTTACTTACTAATTGGGTAAAAAGTTATACTAAGTAATCGCTTATAACGCTGTAAAAATAGTCTGGATTAAAAGGTTTGGTAATTACTTCATTCATACCAAAAGAAAGTAGCATTTCTCTATTTTCGTTTAAAGAAATTGCTGTTAAAGCTATAATTGGAGTTGTTTTATCAAATTTTCTTATTTCTGCAGTTGCTTCTGTCCCGTTAATTCCAGTTAAGTGAACGTCCATTAAAACTAAATCAAACCTGCTGTTTTGCATGGCAACAATCGCATCTTCGCCATTGTCTATAATACTACAAATCATACCTTTGTTTTCTAACATTTTTTTAGTAATCATTTGATTGATTTTGTTGTCTTCTACTAATAAAACGGTTTTGTTTTTTAAATTGACGTAAGAAGTAACTTTCTTTTTCTCATGATTTAAAATAATTTCGGCATTTGATTTTCCGAAATTTAAATCGAAATACAATTTAGTTCCTTCGTTTTCTTTACTTTCTAAATGAATTTCACTGCCTAGTAATTCAATAATTTTTTTAACAATAGAAAGTCCTAAACCCGTTCCACCATATGTTCTGTTTATTTCTACAGATCCTTGAGAGAAACTATCAAAAATGTTTGCAATTTTGTCTTCAGGTATTCCTATACCATTATCTTGAATTATGAAATTTAACGTTACAGTATCATCATGTTCTTTTATGGATTTCACGGAAAGGGTAACTTTCCCATTTTTAGTAAATTTGATGGAATTGTTGATTAAATTTATTAAAATTTGAGATAATTTTGTAGGATCCCCAATTAAATTTTTGTGATTTTCAAAATCTAATTTTAATCTAAAATCGATGTTGTTTTGCTCAATAAAACCATTGAACGATTCACTAATATTTTTAATTAATTCTTCTAAATTAAAATTAATTTTTTCTATGTGTATTGTGTTAGATTCCAGTCGGTTGATTTCTAATATGTCATTAATAAAACTTAAAAGATAATTTCCAGAAAATTCTAATGATTTTAAATAATTTAATTGCGTTGATTTTGGATTTTCTTGTAGAAGTAAATGCGTAATTCCATTGATTGCATTCAAAGGCGTTCGTAACTCATGACTTACAGTAGATAAAAACTCCGAACGGGCATTTGAGGCAAGTTCTGCTTTTTCTTTTTGCTCGGTCAATTCTTTATTTTTTTCTTGTAAAAGGGAATTCGTAGAGGTTCTAATTTTATTGTTTTTGTATAAAGAAAAACTAAATAAAGATAAAATGGCAATTAATACAATACTCATTATACTTATTAGCTTGTTAAATCGAATGGCTTTCAATTGGTCGTTTTTTTCTTTTTCAAGCTTTTCAACAATTTCTAATTGATTGTCGTGTTCTTTTTTATTTATAAGTAAGTCTGTATTTGCTAGACTTGAGTTGTTTTTAATCTCATTTAGTGTTAAAAATTCTTTCAAATAAAAATTAGATAATTTATAATCTTCTTGTTTTTCACAAATTAAAATAAGATTATTTAAAATTTTCTTTTTTGAAATACCTACTGAATTATTTTCCACTAATTTTAAAGCTCTTTTAGAAAAATCTAGTGCTTTTTCATATACTTCTTGTGTATAATATATTTTACTTAGCTGATAAAGGGCCTCAATTTTACTAGGTTCTACATCTCTACTAGTATTGGCGATATTGTTAAATACAACAATAGCTTCTTCTAATTTACTATTGGCCTTTAAAGTTAATCCTTTTTGAAGTTCGATTAAGACTAAAGTATTGTTAGAGTTGATTTTATTGTAAATTGAATATGATTTGTTGAAATATAATTTTGCTATTTTTAAATTTCTTTTTTCTAGATATAAAGTTCCTAGCGCATAATTTATTTTCGCTACTTTAGAAGATCTAATTTGATTGATTTCATAATAATTAGAACATTTAATGAAATTAACAATTGCTTCATTATAATTATTAGTTTCTAAATAGATGCTTCCCAAAAAATAGTAACAATCATAAAGTTTGTCAATGTTTTTATATGCTTTTGAATATTCAATTGCTTTCTGGATGTATTTTATGGCGTCTTTAGAGTTGTATTTTTCTTCGAAAGAATAATTGGCCAATTCTAGAAAATAGGTGATACTGTCAGGCTTATTTTCCTTAGTCTGAGAAAAAGTAAATAGAGAGAAAAAAGTAAGTAGAAAAAGGAGTTTTTTCATTATTTATTATTCAAAACCTGTAATTAATAATGTTAAAATTAGTATTTAATTTTCGATAAAAAAAGTATTAAATCAATTATACGAGAAGAATACCCAATTTCATTATCGTACCAACCCACTATTTTTACCATTTTATCAATAACAGAAGTTAGTTGCGCATCAAACACACACGAATTTTTATTTCCTATAATATCTACTGATACAATTGGGTCTTCGGTATACGCCAAAATATTTTTCAATTCCTTCTCGGCGGCATTTTTAAAGGCTAAATTTATTTCTTCAATAGTCACTTTTCGCTTAACATTTAATGTAATATCGGTTAATGAACCATCTGGAACGGGAACCCTAATACCACATCCGCCAATTTTTCCATCCAATTCCGGAAAAATTTTTGTTATTGCTTTTGCAGCTCCAGTTGTAGTTGGAATAATAGATTGCGAAGCACCTCGCGCACGTCTTAAATCTTTATGTGGCTGGTCATGTAAGCTTTGGTCGGTAGTGTAGGAGTGAACAGTTGTAATATAGGCTTGCTCAATACCACATAATTCTTGAATAATTTTTAGCATCGGTGCTGCGTTATTTGTAGTGCAGCTTGCATTGGAAATAATGGTTTCCGAACCATCTAAAATATGTTCGTTTACACCTAAAACAACAGTTTTTATTTTTTCGTCTTCGGGCGGTGCGGATAATATTACTTTTTTCGCTCCAGCTAAAATATGTAAACCAGCAGTTTTTGTAGTTTTAAATTTTCCGGTCGACTCAATTACAAAATCGATATTTAGGTTTTTCCAAGGTAATTTAGAAATATCACTTTCATGGAAAAATTGAATTTTTAAATTATCTATAACTAACGTTTCATTTTCGGTGGAAATAGACTGTTGTAAAACACCGTGAATGCTATCATATTTCAATAAATGACCCATGGTTTTTATATCCGCAATGTCATTTATAGCAACAACTTCTATGTTAGGATGATTGAGTAATAATCGGAAAGCAGTTCTCCCAATTCTTCCAAAACCGTTAATAGCGACACGTATTTTCAAATTTTTATTTATGTAATTATTTTAATTTTGCCTTTTGCCTTATGCCTTTAAACTAATGAATATGTTTTTCAGCATGATAAGAAGAACGCACCAAAGGACCACTTTCTACATGAATAAAACCTAATTCTTTACCAATTTTTTCGTATTTCTCGAATTGTTCTGGTGTGATGAATTCTTTAACAGGTAAATGTTTTTTACTTGGTTGCAAATACTGACCAATAGTCACCACATCTACTTTTGCGGCTCTTAAATCATGAAGTGTTTGAATAACTTCTTCTTCTGTTTCACCTAAGCCTAACATAATTCCGGATTTTGTTCGGTTCAAACCTTGCTCTTTTAGATATTTTAAAACAGCTAAGCTTTTATCATATTTCGCTTGAATACGTACTTCGCGTGTTAATCTTCTTACCGTTTCAATATTATGTGAAACAACTTCCGGAGCCACTTTAATAATTTTATCTAAATGCGATTCACTACCTTGAAAATCTGGAATTAAAGTTTCTAAGGTCGTTTTAGGATTCATTCTTCGGATGGCTTTTACAGTTTCAGCCCAAATAATGGTTCCCATATCTTTTAAATCGTCTCGGTCAACACTTGTAATTACCGCATGTTTGATATTCATAATTTTAATAGAACGGGCTACTTTTTCTGGCTCTTCCCAATCTACATTTTTAGGACGTCCTGTTTTTACACCACAAAATCCACAAGAACGGGTGCAAATATTTCCTAATATCATAAAAGTTGCTGTTCCTTCTCCCCAACATTCTCCCATATTTGGGCAGCTACCAGAAGCGCAAATGGTATTTAATTTGTACTTGTCAACCAAACCTCTAAGTTCGGTATATTTTTGTCCAACGGGTAATTTTACACGAAGCCATTTTGGTTTTGGTGTGGGAGTAAATACGCTTTCTGTTGCCATAATTTGAAAATAAAATCTTTCGCAAATATACAAAACGCATTAAAATTAAATCCTATTTTAAAGTGTTATTTTTCAATTGTAACACTTCGCAAATTTTTGTTTAATGATTATGTTTTGACCCTGTTTTTAGAAATATTTTTACAAAAAAAAACCACATAATGAACTTTATTATGTGGGTTTTTAAAATTTTAAGAGAATATTGTTATTTATTGCTAATAATTTCAGCTAATAATTTTTTTGCACGAAGCAGTTTTATTTTGATATTGTTTAACGGTTCATTCAATTGTTCCGCCATATCTTGATAACTCATTTCTTGAAAGTAGCGTAATTGTAT
>NZ_JBIPMS010000145.1:0-3610 GCF_044368995.1 Flavobacterium sp.
CCAAATATATCTTATGAAAACCTGAGCGTTAGTGGGTGTAGTGGCATCCTTTTTTTTAAAAATAACACCAAAAAAGATATAACGAAACACACGACCTGGAAGGAAACGCACAAAATAAAAAGTGTTTAGAAGTATATTGATAATTAAGATTTAAACCGTACTAAAAAATGTTAAAAAAAAGTCCACAATAGGACTTTTTAATTAAATTCTTTTTAACTGTTGTTTCATCATTACGATTTGATCTTTAAGCATATTGTGCTTGTCTAATTTTTTTGCTTCACTTAGCCATTTCTCTGCTTCAATTTTTCTTCTTTTTGAAGCTGCGATACCTGCTAATTGAAGTTTGGCTAAGGCTAAATCTTGATCCATGCTTAAACCTAGTTCAATTGCTTTTCTAAAGTATTTTTCAGCATGATTAAGGTTAGTTTGTGAAACCATTAATCCATTTAAGTAGTTGTAATATCCTTGTTGCTTTTTTACTAGGGCTGTTTCTGGATTACTAATTTTATCTAAATATTTTTTAGCAGCATCAAAATTTTGTTTTCTTAATTGTAAAAAAGACAAAATAATTAATTCGTTTTTAAAATATAATAAGATAAAAAGTGACGATAGAAGCAAAAGGAATATTCCGTTTCCGATATTACCACCTTTTATAAATAAGTAAATTGCAAATGAAATTAATCCTGCAGCTGTAATTAGTTTTATGTTTTTATTGAACATGATATCTAGTTTAGTTTGCAAAGGTAATAAAATCTATTAAAAATAATTTTAAAAAAGTATTTGTATTTGAAAAAAGTCTTTGTATATTTGCACTCGGTTTAAAGAAAGCCATATTATTAAAGAATTACATAGAATTTAAAAATACTACCAATGAGTAAGAGAACATTTCAACCATCAAAGAGAAAAAGAAGAAATAAGCACGGTTTCATGGACAGAATGTCATCTCCTAACGGAAGAAAAGTGCTTGCTCGTAGAAGAGCTAAAGGAAGACATAAATTAACTGTATCTTGTGAACCAAGACATAAAAAATAATGGTATTAGTTAATCAAAATATCAGGGTGTTACTATTTTTATAGTAGCACCTTTTTTTTATATTTGCATTATATTACAATCTACAATAACAAAACAATATGCCAAAAGACAATTCAATAAAATCGGTTTTAATTATTGGTTCGGGACCGATAATAATTGGACAAGCCTGCGAATTTGATTACGCAGGTTCCCAATCAGCACGCTCTTTAAAAGAGGAAGGAATTGAAGTTATTTTAATCAATTCAAATCCTGCAACTATTATGACAGACCCTTCAATGGCTGATTACGTTTATTTAAAACCATTGACTACTAAATCTATAATAGAAATTTTAAAAGCACACCCTCAAATTGATGCCGTTTTACCAACAATGGGCGGCCAAACTGCATTGAATTTGTGTATTGAAGCCGATGAAAAAGGAATTTGGAAAGATTTTGATGTAAGATTAATTGGCGTAGATATAAATGCTATTAATATTACTGAAGATAGAGAGCAATTTAAAAATTTATTAAATAAAATTGGAATTCCTCAAGCACCCGCTAAAACGGCGAACTCTTTCTTAAAAGGAAAAGAGATAGAGCAAGAATTTGGTTTTCCTTTAGTTATCCGTCCTTCCTTTACTTTAGGTGGAACTGGAGCAGCCATTGTATATAAAAAAGAAGATTTTGATGCGGCTTTAACTTACGGTTTAGAAGCCTCTCCAATTCATGAAGTTTTAATTGATAAAGCTTTGATGGGCTGGAAAGAATATGAATTAGAGCTTTTACGCGATTCTAATGATAATGTGGTTATTATTTGTACGATTGAAAACATGGATCCAATGGGAATACATACTGGTGATTCTATAACTGTTGCGCCAGCGATGACGCTTTCAGATACTACTTTTCAACGTATGCGTGATATGGCTATTTTAATGATGCGTTCGATTGGTAATTTTGCAGGTGGATGTAATGTGCAATTTGCCGTTTCACCAGATGAAAAAGAAGATATAGTGGCGATTGAAATTAATCCTCGCGTGTCACGTTCTTCTGCACTTGCATCAAAAGCTACTGGTTATCCAATTGCAAAAATCGCATCCAAACTAGCTTTAGGATATAATTTAGATGAATTACAAAATCAAATCACCAAATCAACTTCAGCTTTATTCGAGCCTACTTTGGATTATGTGATTGTAAAAATCCCTCGTTGGAACTTTGATAAATTTGAAGGCGCAGATAGAACGTTAGGTTTACAAATGAAATCGGTTGGTGAAGTAATGGGTATTGGACGATCTTTTCAAGAAGCACTTCATAAAGCTACACAATCGTTGGAGATTAAACGAAATGGTTTAGGAGCAGATGGAAAAGGTTATACCAATTACGAACAAATAATTGAAAAACTAACATATGCAAGTTGGGATAGAGTTTTTGTGATATATGACGCTATTGCGATTGGAATTCCATTAAGTAGAATTCATGAAATCACTAAAATAGATATGTGGTTTTTGAAGCAATATGAAGAATTATTTCATTTAGAAAAAGAAATTTCAAAATATAAAGTAGATTCTTTACCTAAAGAATTGTTACTAGAAGCCAAACAAAAAGGATATGGCGACAGACAAATTGCTCATATGATGAAATGTTTGGAAAGTCAAGTCCGTAAATTGCGCGGTGAAATGAATATTCAACGCGTCTATAAATTAGTGGATACTTGTGCCGCAGAATTTAAAGCGCAAACCCCTTATTATTATTCTACTTTTGAAGCTGAAATTGAAAGAGCGGATGGTACAAGGTACGTGCACAACGAAAGTAGTGTAACGGAGAAGAAAAAAGTAGTAGTTTTAGGTTCTGGTCCAAATAGAATCGGACAAGGAATTGAGTTTGATTATTCTTGTGTACACGGTGTTTTGGCTGCTAAAGAATGTGGTTACGAAACGATAATGATTAACTGTAATCCTGAAACGGTTTCTACAGATTTTGATACGGCTGATAAATTATATTTTGAACCGGTTTTTTGGGAACATATATACGATATTATTCAGCATGAAAAACCTGAAGGTGTGATTGTGCAATTAGGTGGACAAACGGCTTTAAAATTAGCTGAAAAATTATCGAATTACGGAATTAAAATTTTAGGAACTTCATTTGATGCATTAGATTTGGCAGAAGATAGAGGGAGGTTCTCGGATTTATTAACGAAATTAAAAATACCATTTCCACAATTTGGAATTGCAGAAAGCGCTGAAGAAGCAACGCTACTAGCTGATACACTTGACTTTCCATTATTGGTGCGTCCTTCTTATGTATTAGGTGGTCAAGGCATGAAAATTGTAATCAACAAACAAGAGTTAGAAGAACACGTAATTGATTTGTTAAAATCAATTCCAGGAAATAAACTTTTATTAGACCATTATTTAGATGGAGCTATTGAAGCAGAAGCTGATGCCATTTGTGATGCTGATGGAAATGTGTATATCATTGGAATTATGGAGCATATAGAACCATGTGGTGTGCATTCTGGAGATAGTAATGCAACTTTACCTCCTTTTAATTTAGGTGAATTTGTGATGCAACAAATAAAAGACCATACTAAAAAAATCGC
>NZ_JBIPMS010000146.1:0-3608 GCF_044368995.1 Flavobacterium sp.
TCCAACAAACGGATTAACTCCAATAGAAGAAAAGGATATGAATTTTCCAGAAGGCGCCACTTTAGAAGAAAAAATTCAATTGTCTCGACCAGGCACTTTAATTGTTTTGCCTGAAATTCAGTTTTATAAAAACACCTTTGGCATTATGCCATCTTCGCAAAGAGAAATTTTCGAACTGATTCGAATTATGACAATGAATCCAAAATTATATATTGAAATTCAAGGACATATTTGTTGTGTAGATAAAGATGTAAGAAATTTATCTTTAGATCGTGCCAAACAAGTCCGTCGAATTTTACAATCGAATTATATTTTAGAGCGACGTGTAAAAGTAAAGGGTTTTGGTGTTTCGAAACCAAAATTTACCATTCCAGAAGAAACAGAAGAACAAGCGGCTGCCAATAGAAGAGTGGAAATTATGATTTTAGAAATGTAGGTTAATTAGATAATTAGTCAATTAGTCAATGTGCCAATTAGCCAATTAGCTGATTGATTAAATTAGTGGTTTAAGCGATTATAAATATTTACCCAATAAAAAAAATAATAATTAATTAATGTAT
This sequence comes from Flavobacterium sp., assembly GCF_044368995.1. Taxonomy (GTDB): domain Bacteria; phylum Bacteroidota; class Bacteroidia; order Flavobacteriales; family Flavobacteriaceae; genus Flavobacterium. The sequence continues at coordinate 561 of NZ_JBIPMS010000146.1, forward strand.
ATTTTTTTATATAAAAAAATTTATTCATATTTTAAATTGAATAAAAATTTTGACCCAATATTTAATAGTGTTTGCCTTGTTTTTATAATACAAGGAGTACATTTCTTTTTATTAATGCTTATTTTAAGTAGAATATTTCTATTAGAAATGTTTAAATTTAGTAGTGTTTATAGCGTTAATAAACTTTATTTTTATCCTATTGGAATTGTATGGTTGTATTTAAATTTTAGATATTTTAAAAAGAAAACTGACACTATAACGGTTGAAAAAACAAGTAAAAAAGAATTGTTTTTATATCTTCTTTTTTGTTTGTTAATACCATTGTATTTTATTATAATCTTATCAGGTGGAAAAATTTGGAAATTATAAATCTCTTTTTAGTTATCATAGAATTTATTAATTGATAGATTGACGTGTTACCTCATCGGCACATTGATAAATTGGCTATTTATCTAAAAATCTAATTATCTAATTATCTAATTATCTAATTATCTAATTTTTTTTGCTACACTTCCTCTAGGTTCATCACTTTTTTGTAGAACTATTTCTGAATGTAAAAATTTTGCCGCTGCTGCAGAATCTTTCACTTTACTGGCACTTCGTGATAACATTTCAGATTCAAAATCGTTTAGTATACTTTTTCTAATACCAATTTCTTTCCACTTTGATGATTTTGTACATTTTTTGGTGATTTCTCGAGCTAATGACAATGCATCTAATAATGCCTGATTGGCACCTTGTCCTTTAAACGGACTCATTGGGTGGGCGGCATCTCCAATTAAAGTTACATTTTTATTGCTTTCCAATAATTCGGTTGTCAATAATTCTCTATCATAAACAGGATAACCAGAAATTTGCGATTCTAAAGTTGCAGTTAAAATTTCAGGAATAGGACAGTGCCAATTGGCTCTTTTACAAGCCTCTTCTTTTAGATATTTTGTTCCTTTTGCACTTAGTTCTTTAGCCTCTTTTTCTGAAATAGGAAAACTTAATTGCCACATAACTGAATCATTATCATAAGGCATTACATAAATTCGTTCTTTACCATTTACAGTTTGAAATACTGTTGCAGAATCAAGTAATGGGCGTTCAATATTTTCTAAACCACTTAATTTGCAAATTCCCAAAATAACCATGCAATCTAAATAGTGTAGCTGTGAAATTTCTTCACTTAGTAATAATTTTCTTACTGAGCTCCGAATGCCATCGGCACCAACCAACAAATCTGTTTTAATGGTTTTAATTTTGCCGTTTACTTGAAAACTCAAATCAATTTTATTATCAGATTCCTTAAAATCTAATAATTGATGTCCCCATTCTACACTTTTGTGTCCGTCAAGTTGCTCAAGTAATGCTAATCGTAACGATTGTCTTGCTATATGAATATTGGTTTGTTTCTGCGATTTTTTTGTGTTGGATGCTATCCATTTTCTCATTCCCCATTCTCCAATAATGCTGCCATCTGTAGTATGCACAATGTGTTTTGTGGAAACAACACCTTTTATTAAAAAATTTATACCTAAACTTTTCATTGCTTTGCTAGCTTGTTGCAACGTGAGTCCGTAACCTTGAGATCGATCAGAAAAACATGTATCACGTTCAAATAGCGTAAAAGGAATACCTCGATGTAAACAAGCAACTGCTAAGGCGACACCACCAATACCGGCACCTATAATAGCAATATTTGGATAATTTTCAGTGTCAATTTGTGGAATATTAGCAGAAGCAATTAAACCAGAACCCAAACAATTTTTACAAGAAACCGGTTGGGTTTTAGTTGCCTGGTTTTCTTGTCGAATTTGCGATTTTTTTGGTTGTTTTCTGTTTTTTTTGCCTTGTCCTTTGCAATTTTGACAGATTGTCCAACTAGTAAATGAATTTTCTAACTTTTCCAATTATATATTTGATTCTTCAACATAATACTTAACTGCAAAGGTTGTAAAAATTTCTTTGATACCGTTTATTTCTGATTTTTTTATTTTGAATTGGCAAATTGTCTCATTATCTTATTGGCACATTACCTATTTATTTATATCTTTGCACCACAAAACAAACATCACATAATAATGAGTTCTGAAACGAGCCAACGCTATAATTTAAGAGGAGTTTCTGCTTCCAAAGAAGATGTCCACAATGCTATTAAAAATATTGATAAAGGATTATTTCCTCAAGCATTTTGTAAAATCATACCCGATTATTTGACCAACGACGAGAAGTATTGCATCATAATGCATGCTGATGGTGCTGGAACTAAATCAGCTTTAGCTTATATGTATTGGAAAGAAACAGGCGATGTTTCTGTTTGGAAAGGCATTGCGCAAGATGCATTAATTATGAATATTGATGATTTATTATGTGTAGGTGCAACCGATAATATTTTATTGTCTTCAACTATTGGTAGAAATAAAAATCTAATTCCAGCTGAAGTCATTTCAGCCATTATTAACGGAACAGAAGAATTAATTACAGAATTAAAAAAACATGGCGTAACTATTCACTCTACTGGTGGCGAAACAGCTGATGTGGGCGATTTGGTTCGTACTATTATTGTAGACTCTACTGTTACCGCTCGTATGGAAAGAAGTAAAGTAATAAATAACGCGAATATTCAAGCGGGAGCTGTTATTGTAGGATTAGCCTCTTTTGGGCAAGCTACATATGAAACCGAATATAATGGTGGAATGGGAAGTAATGGTCTAACCTCTGCACGTCACGATGTTTTTGCCAAGTATTTAGCTCAAAAATATCCTGAAAGTTTTGATGCAGCTGTTCCGGACGAATTGGTTTATTCTGGTCAAACAAAATTAACCGATGCAGTTAAAAACAGTCCAATTGATGCAGGTAAATTAGTACTTTCTCCAACAAGAACGTATGCGCCTGTTATTAAAAAGATTTTAGAAAAATATACTTCAAATCAAATACACGGAATGGTGCATTGCAGTGGAGGTGCCCAAACAAAGGTACTTCACTTTGTTGAAAACGTTCACGTGATTAAAGATAATTTGTTTCCAGTGCCACCATTATTTAAACTGATTCAAGAAAATTCAA
>NZ_JBIPMS010000181.1:0-3606 GCF_044368995.1 Flavobacterium sp.
ATTTATGAAACTTGTAAGCGCAGGTAAAATAAAAGATTATTCACTCAAAAATTTCCCTTTTGAACCAGAAATCAGCAAAGATGGCACCATAATGGACACATTAAGCGCCAATCAGTCGATTTTAGTTCAAGTAGTTAAAGAACCTATCTCAACAAAAGGACCAAGAATTAGTTCTGAGATTTCTTTAGCCGGAAGATATGTAGTTTTAGTACCTTTTTCAGACCGTGTATCCATTTCACAAAAAATTGGAGACAGAGCAGAAAAAGACCGTCTAAAAAAATTACTACAATCTATAAAACCAAAGGGATTTGGTGTTATTGTGAGAACAGTAGCCGAAGGCAGAAAAACAACTGAGATTGAAAAAGATGTAGAAACACTGTTAGACCGTTGGACTACCATGTGTAAAAAACTACAAACCGCACATCATCCCTCAAAAGTATTAGGAGAATTAACAAAATCTTCTTCTATGCTTAGAGATATTTTTAACGATACTTTTACGAGTATTCAAGTAGATGATGAAGATTTGTATTTAAAAACGAAGGAATATTTGCAAGAAATAGCTCCGGATAAAGCGTCTATCGTAAAACACTATCAATCGAAAGATTTACCTCTATTTGAGAAGTATAATATAGAAAGACAAATAAAAACCTCTTTTGGAAAATCAGTTTCTATGAGTAAAGGGGCTTATTTAATTATTGAACATACAGAAGCTTTACATGTTATTGATGTAAATTCTGGCAATAGATCAAATAAAGCTACCAACCAAGAAGATACTGCCATGGAAGTAAATATGATTGCTGCAGCTGAAATTGCACGTCAATTACGACTAAGAGATATGGGAGGAATTATTGTAGTCGATTTTATAGATTTACAAAATCCAGAAAATAGAAAAGTATTATTCGATTTCTTAAGAGAAGAAATGAGTGACGATAAGGCGAAGCATAAAATCTTGCCTCCTAGCAAATTTGGATTGGTTCAAATTACTAGACAAAGAGTTAGACCTGAAGTTAATATTGAAACGAATGAAGAAAACCCGAACGAAAACGGACAGGTTGAAGCAGCCATTTTAATTATTGACAAAATAAAAGCTAACCTTGAAAGCATTATTAAAGACCATAAAAAAGTAGTGCTTAATGTACACCCGTTTGTGGCCGCATACCTTACAAAAGGATTTCCATCCTTACGTTCAAAATGGTATTTTGAACATAAGAAGTGGGTGAAAATTATACCTCGTGACGCTTACACGTACTTAGAATATCATTTCTTTGATAACCAAGGAAAAGAAATTTTATAAAAAACTAAAACCGCTACTCGAAAGAATAGCGGTTTTTTTGTATACATAATTTACACATCGAATTACTCCAACTCATATTCTAACCTAACCGTAATTCTTGCGGTTTTGTTTTTGCTAAATGTATCGTTATTTCCACCATAACTATCTTCTTCAGTAGAACCTTGTCCTGTAATTTGGAAAACACCCATGCTTGCCGTTTTTAGTTTTCCCAAGCCGCCTTCAGCTGTTTTTACAATTTTTTCAGCACGTTCGTAGGCATCTTTTGTTGCGTTTTCTATTAAACTTTGCTTTAAACTTGACAAATCAGAATACGTATATTGAATAGAATTGGATGATAATTCTATACCCGAATTAATTAGTTCAGAAGTTTTCCCAGAAACCGCTTCAATTCGTTTCATTAAATCAGGATTTTTCTTCGCAGAAAAAGTAATGGTCTGCGAGGCTTCATATCCATCAAAAACTTGTTCATATTTAGTATTATATTGATTATCGCCTTCTTCAATTCTGACTTCTCTAAATTTTTTATTGAATTGAACGGCGCCAAAAGTAAATTCGTTTGCTTTAAAACCTTTCCCTAAAAAGAAATTAGACACAATTTTCTGGTCTGCAATCATTTTATTGTACGCTTCTTTAATATCATAGCTTCTTGTAGTAAAACTTCCGCTCCACAAAATTTCATCAGACACAAAATCTTTTGTGCCTAAACCAATAACGGATATAGAATCTAAATTCTCATTTCGTTTTTTAAATGCTGTACCCAACACAAATGCTGTAGCAACAATAGCAATTCCAATAATTGCCGAAGATTTCATTTTGTCTGTAATTTTCATACTAATTTATTTAAGGTTGATTTGGTTATTTTATTTTAAAACATATATCAAACTACATGCCAAGTTTTATCTCTTTTTCTGAAAAAAACTAGTCATTAATTCAGCACATTCCTTTTCTAAAATTCCAGAAACTACTTCTGTTTTTGGGTGAATTTGAGTTCCCATAGTCACATAACCGCGTTTTTCATCCGTCGCACCAAATACAATTTTAGAAATCTGACTCCAATATAAAGCGCCTGCACACATCTGGCAAGGTTCTAAAGTAACATAAAGCGTACAACCTTTTAAATATTTTCCGCCTAAAAAATTGGCCGCACTCGTAATGGCTTGCATTTCGGCATGAGCCGTTACATCGTGCAAAAGCTCGGTTAAATTATGAGTTCTGGCAATTATTGTATTGTTAATTACAATAACAGCGCCCACAGGAATTTCGTCTTTCTCAAAAGCAATTTCAGCTTCCTGAAGTGCTTTTTTCATAAAATATTCGTCGGTAAAAATAGTTTCCAAATTTCTTACAATTATATATTAATCAAATTTACAAACATTATTGTATTTTTGCAGTACAAATGGAAAATTTACTTTCACATATTACTACACCAACTGATTTGCGACGACTTTCTGAAAGTCAGTTACCGCAAGTAGCCAATGAACTTAGAGAATTTATCATCGATATAGTTTCTCAAAAAGAAGGGCATTTGGGTGCCAGTTTAGGTGTGATTGAATTAACCGTTGCCTTACATTATGTTTTTGATACGCCAAACGATTTATTAGTTTGGGATGTAGGACATCAAGCGTACGGTCATAAAATTTTAACCGAAAGACGAGAAATTTTTCATAAATATAGAGAAATTGATGGTATCTCTGGTTTTCCAAAACGAAGCGAAAGTATTTATGATGCGTTTGGAGTTGGACATTCTTCTACGTCTATATCAGCAGCATTAGGGATGGCAATTGCTTCTAAAATTAATGGCGATATAGAAAAACAACATATTGCGGTGATTGGCGATGCTTCTATTGCTAGCGGAATGGCATTTGAAGGGTTAAATCATGCTGGAGTTACCGATGCGAATTTATTAGTGATATTAAACGACAATGCCATGGGAATTGATCCAAGTGTTGGTGCATTAAAAGACTACTTAACCGCTGTAAAAGAGGGCAAAAATCCAAAAGATAACAATATTATAAAATCGTTAAATTTTGATTATTCAGGTCCGATTGACGGGCATGATTTACCAAAATTACTGTCAGAATTAAAACGATTACAAAAAGTTAAAGGGCCAAAATTTTTACATATTATTACCACTAAAGGCAAAGGATTGTCCTATGCTGAAGAAAATCAATTGCAGTTCCACGCGCCTGGGAAATTTGATAAACTTACTGGTAAAATTCTAAAACCAGAAAATGAAAATTTAGCTCCAAAATTTCAGGACGTTTTTGGACACACTTTAGTGGAATTGGCTACAGAAAATAAAAAAATTGTAG
>NZ_JBIPMS010000147.1:0-3606 GCF_044368995.1 Flavobacterium sp.
CGGCCAATTCAATTGCCATTTGCGCCATATAATTTCGCAATACATATTTCGGATTCACCAAATTTTGAAGTGTTTTTCGTTCTTTGTCTGAAAACCCTTCTTTATTTAAAAGTGTTAGATAGTGTGCAAACCAAAAATGCCAAGTTTCTAAAATAATACCTGTAACTTCTTCTGGTTTATAAAATGCGTCAGAAATTTTTACCACACAATCTTCCGCCGAATCTGTTTTTTCAATCTGATTTAAATTTCTAAAGAAAATCGTATAATCTGTTTCTGTTTGTTCTAAATTATATAGCAATTGTTGAATCAGATTTTCGTTTTCGTCATTTTTGGATGTAATTCCCAATTTTTTCAACATCATTTCTAAAAAATCTTCATCGTATTTTTTGGTATAATCATTCAGAATTTCTTCTAAAGGTTCCGCTTCAACAATTAACGGATAAAGTGCATTTGCTATTTGATATAAATTCCATAAAGCAATGTTAGATTGGTTGCCAAATCGGTATCTTTTACCTGCTGCATCGGTTGTATTGGGTGTCCAATTTGGATTGTAATCTTCAAGCCATCCGTAAGGTCCATAATCAATTGTTATACCGTGAATACTCATATTATCTGTATTCATTACTCCATGAACAAATCCTACACGTTGCCAATGCACTATCATTTCTCTTGTTTTCTCGGCAACAATTTTAAAAAATGCAATATATTTTTCTTTTCCTGAGGTTATAATTTCAGGATAATAATTTGTAATCGTATAATCAGCAAGTAATTTTAAATTTTCAATATCATTTTGAGACGACAATAATTCAAAACTTCCAAAACGTATAAAACTTGGTGCTATTCTGCATACAATTGCGCCTTTTTCTAACGCGGTATTACCATCATACATGACATCTCGAACCACTTCATCGCCAGTAGAAACTAAAGACAAAGAACGGGTAGTTGGCACACCCAAATGAAACATAGCTTCGCTACACAAATGTTCTCGAATAGACGATCGTAAAACCGCCAAACCATCAGCGCGTCTCGAGTAGGGTGTAGGCCCCGCACCTTTTAATTGTAAAGTAAATAGCTGATTGTTTTGTTCAATTTCGCCTAAAACTATAGCTCTGCCATCTCCAAGTTGTCCTGCCCAATTACCAAACTGATGTCCGGCATAGTTCATAGCAAATGGTTTCGAGTTTCCAATAATTTCTGCACCAGAAACCAAATTTAAAAACGATTCAGATTGTACAAAATCATCTGAAAAACCAATTAAATTCTGGACTTCTTTGGCAAGATGAAGTAATTTTGGACGACTTGGTGTTTTTGGTTTTACATAAGAAAAAGCGGCATTATTTACTTGACGCGTAAAGTTTTCTTCAATAGGATCTGAAGGCAAATTTGTGATAAACTTATGTAAAAATTGTATAGGCATGGGTTTTAAATAATTTACAAAGTTACAGAATAAAATTTTTATAAGATATTTAATAAAATGTATATTTGTATCAAATTTCATAGCATGATTGCAATAGAAACAAAATCTAAGTTGGAAATTTATTTTCAAAAGTTTAGAAAAGATATCATCGGTATTAACCAATCTTTTGTGTCGCCATTTGGGAAACAAAACATTGTTTATACAGATTGGACGGCAAGCGGAAGATTGTACCGACCAATTGAAGAAAAACTAATGAATACTTTTGGCCCTTTTGTGGCTAATACACATACAGAAACTTCTATTACAGGAACGGCTATGACTATGGCGTATCATGAAGCGCGTCATATTATAAAACACCATGTAAATGCAACCGACAACGATGTATTAATTACAGACGGAACCGGTATGACTGCCGTGGTAAATAAATTTCAACGTATTTTAGGTTTACGAATTCCTGAAAATTTAAAAGAGTATACTACCATTCCAAATGAAGTTAAACCAATTGTGTTTATTTCGCACATGGAACACCATTCTAATCAAACCTCTTGGTTAGAAACTATTGCAGACGTGGTAGTGATTCCTGCAGATGAAAACGGCTTGTTTTCTATAGATAATTTTACAAAATTAGTACATCAATATAAGGATAGAAGTTTTAAAATTGCTTCCATTACATCATGCTCTAACGTAACAGGAATTAAAACGCCGTATCATGAAGTGGCTAAAATTATGCATCAGAATAATGGTGTTTGCTTTGTTGATTTTGCCTGTTCAGGACCTTATGTGGATATAAATATGCATCCAGAAGATAAAGAAGCGTATTTAGATGCGATTTTCTTTTCGCCACATAAATTTTTAGGCGGACCTGGTTCTTGTGGTGTGATGATTTTTAATAAAGAATTGTATAAAAATAACATTCCTGATTGTCCGGGTGGTGGAACGGTTTCTTGGACCAACCCTTGGGGCGAACACCAATATATCGACAATATTGAAGATAGAGAAGATGGTGGAACACCAGGTTTCTTACAAGTGATCAAATCCGCACTTGCAATTCAGTTAAAAGAGAAAATGGGAGTGGCTTCTATTTTAGAAAGAGAACACGAATTGGTAGCTTACATTTTTGAACGATTAGCGCCAATTGAAAATATACATATTTTAGCCGCAGAACATAAAGATAGATTAGGGGTAATTTCATTTTACATTACCGATTTACACTTTAATTTAGGTGTAAAATTATTAAACGATAAATTCGGAATTCAAGTTCGTGGTGGTTGTAGTTGTGCTGGAACATACGGCCATTATTTACTAAATGTAAACGAAGAAACCTCAAATTCTATTACTTGCAGCATTAATCAAGGCGATTTGACAAATAAGCCAGGTTGGATTCGCATGTCAATTCATCCTACAACTACTACAGAAGAAATTCAGTTGGTTTGTGATGCAATTATTGATGTAGCAGAAAACTTCACCACTTGGCAAGAAGATTACGTGTATCATCCTACTAAAAACGATTTCAATCATAAAAATGATACTAGACCGGAAGTTGAAATGGTGAAAAGTTGGTTTGTTTAAACACATAGGAACATAGGAAAAACAGAAATAAGTTGAGTAGCTTAGCTAAATAAAGAAAACATAGATTGGTTTTTTTTTACTTTGCTACTTTGCTACTTTGCTACTTTGCTACTCTTCACTCTTCACTTTTGCCTTTTCACTTATCTCTTATGCTTCCAACGATTATGCGTCCATAAATAAAATTCAGGCGCGTCATAAATTTGTTGTTCTACTAATTTTAGGAAATTATCGGTGATTTCGTAATTTGGAAAATCTTTTGCATTACCGTCAGAAAGTACTTCAAAACTAGCTTCATAATACCCACGTTTTAGTTTCTTTGTTTTTAAGAAAATCACATTCATATCGTATTTTTTGGCTAACATTTCGCCACCCGTATGAACAGGAACTTCAACGCCCATAAATATTTTCCAATAATGCGTAGCACTTAATTTTGGTGATTGGTCACTCACTAATCCATACAAACTGTAATTTTTATTTCGGAAATTAGTGGCCATTGTAGGAATAGTTTCTTTACTATCGATTAAATGACTTTTAAACTTAGAACGAATTTTTCTTACTAATTTATCGAAATACGGATTGGCTAATTTTTTATAGACGCCATAACCCATAAAATGAATATG
>NZ_JBIPMS010000148.1:0-3605 GCF_044368995.1 Flavobacterium sp.
AAAGCGCAAGCGGATGCTAAAACTAAAGCCTTTAAAGCAGAACAAGTAGCAAACGAAAAACGTATAGCCGCTATTGCTGATGCTTTAAAAGCAGAAGAAGTAACTGAAGAAGTTGCTACAGAAGAAGTAGTTGAAGTTGAAGCTGTTGCTGAAGTAACTGAAGAAGTTGCTGTAGAAGAAGTAGTTGAAGTTGAAGCTGTTGCTGAAGTAACTGAAGAAGTTGCTGTAGAAGAAGTAGTTGAAGCTGCCGCTGAAGTAACTGAAGAAGTTGTTGAAGCTGTTACAGAAGAAACTACAGAAGCGCCTGCTGCTGAAGAAAACAATGAAGAAAAAGAAGCTTAATATACTGCGATAATGCGTAAAGATGAATGTTTCTATTTAGGCAAAATCGCTAAAAAATTTAGTTTCAAAGGGGAATTACTTATCTTTTTAGATACAGATGAACCTGAACTTTATCAAAATTTGGAATCAGTTTTTATTGAATACAATAAAAATCTGGTTCCATTTTTTATTGATAAATCATCTATTCACAGAGATAAATTTCTAAGAGTTAAATTTGAAGATGTTGATACGGAACTTGAAGCCGAAAACATGAAAAATTTAGAAGTGTATTTGCCTCTAACTATGTTACCAAAACTAGAAGGAACCAAGTTTTATTTTCACGAAATTATAGGTTTTAAAGTTACAGACCAACGCTTAGGCGATATTGGAACTGTTCACGCCATTTTGGATAATGCCGCACAACCTATTTTTGAAATTTTCAAAGGACAAAAACAAGTTTTAGTTCCTATGATTGACTCTTTTATTATTGAAGTCAATAGAATAGAGAAGGAATTGGTTTTAAACACACCAATTGGTTTAGTGGATTTGTATTTGGAGTAGTCAATTTCAACATTCAAAATTCGTTACTCAACATTCATAATTAATTTATGATTTTTTCATTCAAACAATTTTCAGTTGAACAAGAAAAATCTGCTATGAAAGTGGGAACAGATGGCGTTTTATTAGGTGCTTGGACACCGCTAATTAACAATCCATACAACATTCTTGATATTGGTGCTGGAACAGGAATAATTTCCCTTATGTTGGCCCAAAGAAGCCATTCCGAACAAATTGATGCCATTGAAATTGAAGAAAATGCCTACGAAGAATGTGTAGCTAATTTTGAAAATTCGCCTTGGGCAGACCGATTGTATTGCTATCATGCCGGTTTAGATGAATTTGTAGCTGAAATCGAAGAAATTGAAGAAGAATACGATATCATTGTTTCCAATCCGCCCTTTTATTCTGAAGATTATAAGACAGACAACGCATCACGAGATTTGGCTCGTTTTACAGATGCATTGCCTTTTGATGAATTGATAGAAGCGGCTTATTTGTTATTGTCAGAAAACGGAATATTTTCTGTAATTATTCCCTATTCTGCGGAAGTAGATTTTATCGCTTTAGCAAAACAATCGTTATTATTTCCTCTAAAAATAACACGTGTAAAAGGCACGCCAACTTCAGAAATTAAAAGAAGTTTATTGGCATTTACTCGCATAGAACAAATTCCAGCTATTGAAGAATTAGTTATAGAAACAGCCCGTCATCAATACACTTCAGAATATATTGAGCTGACAAAAGATTTTTATTTAAAAATGTAATTTTTAACTTTTGTTTTCTAATAAATCTAACAATTCAATTTACTTTTGTTAAAAAATAATTACTTTTGCCATTCAAATCGATTTATAAAAATATTTACATATGAAACCAGATTTATTTCAATCACCTGATTATTATTTGTTAGACGATTTATTATCAGAAGAGCACAAATTAGTTCGTGATGCGGCAAGAGCATGGGTAAAAAAAGAGGTTTCTCCAATTATTGAAGACTATGCACAGCGTGCTGAATTTCCAAAACAAATTGTAAAAGGGTTGGGAGAAATTGGTGGTTTTGGACCCTATATTCCAGTGGAATATGGCGGTGCAGGATTAGATCAAATTTCTTACGGATTAATCATGCAAGAAATTGAAAGAGGCGATTCTGGTGTGCGTTCTACTTCTTCTGTACAATCTTCATTGGTCATGTACCCAATTTGGAAATACGGAAATGAAGCACAACGTATAAAATATTTACCAAAATTAGCTACTGGAGAAATGATTGGTTGTTTCGGTTTAACAGAGCCAAATTACGGTTCAGATCCAGGAAGTATGATTAGTAACTATAAAGATATGGGCGATCATTATCTTTTAAATGGTGCTAAAATGTGGATTTCAAATTCGCCTTTTGCAGATATTGCTATTGTTTGGGCAAAAAATGAAGAAGGAAGAATTCATGGTCTAATTGTAGAAAGAGGCATGGAAGGTTTCTCTACTCCAGAAACACATAATAAATGGTCGTTACGTGCTTCGGCAACGGGAGAACTTATTTTTGATAACGTAAAAGTGCCAAAAGAAAACTTATTACCAAACAAATCTGGACTTGGCGCACCGCTAGGGTGTTTAGATTCTGCACGTTATGGAATTGCTTGGGGTGCAATTGGTGCCGCTATGGATTGTTACGATACGGCTTTGCGTTATTCTAAAGAAAGAATTCAATTTGACAAACCAATTGGCGCAACACAATTACAACAAAAGAAATTGGCAGAAATGATTACAGAAATCACAAAAGCACAATTATTAACTTGGCGTTTAGGCGTTTTAAGAAATGAAGGAAGAGCAACAACTGCTCAAATTTCAATGGCAAAAAGAAACAATGTAGACATGGCTTTAACAATTGCGCGAGATGCTCGTCAAATGTTAGGCGGAATGGGAATTACAGGCGAATATTCTATCATGCGTCATATGATGAATTTAGAATCTGTTGTAACGTATGAAGGTACACACGACATTCATTTATTGATAACTGGAATGGACATTACCGGTCTTTCTGCATTCAAATAATTTATTAATTAGATTAAACAATAAATAAAATTGATACAAAATGCTTCTCTATTTGGAGAAGCATTTCTACTTTTGTATCCGAAAGATTACACTTAGAATTATAATATATTTAAAATGAACACAAATTCGATAAAAAACGAAATTGAACCTTTAAGGCAAGCGTTATTAAATCATTCTTTATACTCAAAAATTCAAACAATTGACGATTTACACATTTTTTTAACGCATCATGTTTATGCGGTTTGGGATTTTATGTCGTTGTTAAAAGGCTTACAAATTCATTTAACCTCGGTTTCTATTCCTTGGACGGCTTCACCAAATCCAGAATTACGCTATTTAATTAATGAAATTGTTGTTGCAGAAGAATCTGATTTGGCGTTAGATGGTTCGCGTCAAAGTCATTTTGAAATGTATTTAGATGCCATGAAAGAATGCGGCGCTAGTTCGCAACCCGTTTTAGATTTTTTAGAACAAGTAGCCAGTACAAAAAATGTTTTTGTAGCGATTAAAAATGCTAATTTACCTGAAGAAGTTAAAGACTTTTTGAATTTTACATTTACCATAATTGAAACAGGCCAAACACATAAAATAGCGGCGGCGTTCACATTTGGTCGTGAAGATTTAATTCCGAATATGTTTACTGAAATAGTTAAAAGTTTTCAGAAAAACTTCCCAGAAAC
>NZ_JBIPMS010000053.1:0-10979 GCF_044368995.1 Flavobacterium sp.
GTTGAATTTTCAATTATTGAACTAGTAAAATTTATTCCGCTAAAATCTCCTGTTCCATATATTTGGCTTCCTTCTTTAAACCAAGCATCAATAGTTGAATTAGAAAAGAAAGCGTTAATAATTTCAATTTCTGAGAATTGAGGTTTTATACTACCATAGTTTTCAATCTTGATTTTTGAATAGTCGCCACCAACTATTTTTAGTTTGTAAAAATAACCTCCTGTAATTTTACTCGGTGTAACTTGTGTATTATTAAAGCTTACGCCTTGCCATAAGCTATTATAGAAATTACAAGCAATATATCTGGTATTAAAATGTATTAATCCATAAAACTTAATGTCGTCAAAAATACAGCCTTCAAAAAGTGTGTTGTTATGAACAATATTTTTAAAATAGCCATCTATTGAGTTATTAAACTTTGTATTTTTAAACGTAACGGTGTTAAGAGAAACTAGTCCGGAAATTTCAGTACTAAAAAGACAATTGCTAAAATTCGAGTTTTCAATTAAGGTATTATAAAATATCGCATCTCTTATCTTCCAAAAGGAGAAAAGCATATCCTTATTTGTGCCACCGTCTATTTTTGTTTCGAAAAAGTCATTTTCATTTGTTATCAAGTCCCTTTTTGCAATAATGTTGGATAAATTACAATTATTGAAATAGGTACCTCTGTATGAACCTAAACTTAAGTTTACATAATCAAATCTTTTAGTGTCAAATCTTAATCCATCAAAATTTAAAGCCTTTTCAGCTAATAATATATCAGTGCCTTTTTGGTCGAACAAATCTGTCTTGCCTGTAAAAACAAACTTTTGAAAATTATATATTTCCTTATTTATTATTTGAGTTTTAACATCAAAATTGGTGTCGTACAATAAATTAGAAGAACTTTGGTATATAATTTCAGGTGTGTTAAATTGATACCAACCTATTCTTTCTTTGATTACGATTTCACCATTTTGAAGTTTTATTTTTTCTGATAATTTTATTTTTGTCCAATTTCCAATTTTATTTAGAATTTCCTCTTTTATTATATTGCCAAAATAAAAATTTGAAAAGCTTACTTTAGATAAATTATTTAAATCTGGTGCTTCGCTATTAAATTTGATTTTCTCAATTGCACGGTCAATTGATTTAGTAGAAAGGATTAGTGAATCATTTTGAGATTTTATTTCTGAGGTTAGTTGATTGTTAGTTGTTACTAATTTTTCTACAGAACAAGATGAGAGTAAACCAACACAAATTAAAACCATTGGTAAATAAATTTTTATTGTTTTCATATTTTTTGGATTTGATGTTAATATTTGTCGTCTTTTTGGTGAGCTTGCCTGTAACTTGTATATGAGCGATACAAACATTCGCTTATCACTCCAATTCTGATTAGATTGACGAAGTTTTGTTTGCTTCATTACCCCGCAAAAGTATTCACGCGATTGCGAAGACTTAATTAATATTTTATAAATCTAAAAATATTTTTTCTTAAATAATACTGTTGATTCCGACTGCCTGTCGATTTCTAAAATTATAGTAAAAGTTTTCAGTTTATAGAAAGTAATTTTTTGAGGCAAAAAAAATTTGCTAGTAATTATATAGAAAATGGGCTTATCTTAAAAATATTAATTTCATCGAACTTAATTTTTGGTATAAAATGAATACAAAAAAATAAAAGGTAGGTTGAATGTTGTGGCAAAATTTTTGCTCTATTTTTTTACCACAAAAAATAGTCTGATGAAAATAACAAATAATTTGAAAGTTCAATTGGGTTTTACCCAAGATGAAATGGCGCTGAACTTTTCGGTTTCATGCTCGAAATGGTCAATGTAATCTATTAGAAAAAAAGCCCAGCTGCGAAAAGTCTTCTAACTTTGAGCTACACTCTCAAAATAAAACTTAAAAAAGTTCGCCTTTGTTAGGGCCTTTTATTCTTCCTAAATGTTTATACGCTTTTTCGGTAGCTTCTCGGCCTCTGGGTGTGCGCATTAAAAAGCCTTCTTGAATTAAAAAAGGTTCGTACACTTCTTCAATTGTTTCTCCGTTTTCTGACACTGCTGTGGCTAAAGTGGTTAAACCAACAGGTCCGCCTTTGAATTTATCAATTAAAGTAGTCAAAATTTTATTGTCCATTTCGTCTAAACCATTGGCATCTACATTTAGGGCTTTTAAGGCGTAACGTGCTATTTCTATATCAATACTTCCGTTTCCTTTTATTTGAGCAAAATCTCTAACTCTTCGTAATAAAGCATTAGCAATACGGGGTGTGCCTCTACTTCTACCCGCAATTTCTATAGCAGCTTCTATATCAATAGGCACTTTTAATATTCCAGAACTTCTTTCGATAATAGTGGCTAATAATTCGGTATTGTAATAATGTAAACGACTTTGGATTCCGAAACGCGCGCGCATTGGCGCTGTTAACAAACCAGAACGGGTTGTAGCGCCCACTAAGGTAAACGGATTTAAATTGATTTGTACCGAACGGGCATTCGGACCCGATTCAATCATAATGTCAATTTTATAATCTTCCATGGCAGAATACAAATATTCTTCTACTATGGGCGACAAGCGATGTATTTCGTCAATAAATAACACATCACGTTCCTCTAAATTGGTTAATAAACCTGCTAAATCGCCTGGTTTATCTAATACAGGGCCCGATGTAATTTTGATTCCTACACCCAATTCGTTAGCTAAAATACTTGCCAAAGTGGTTTTCCCCAATCCTGGAGGACCATGAAAAAGGGCATGGTCAAGCGCTTCACCTCGCTGATTTGCTGCCGCCACAAATACTTTTAAATTTTCAAGCACATGATCTTGTCCCGCAAAATCATCAAAACTTAGCGGTCGCAGTGCTTTTTCAATATCTAATTCTTGTGGCGTAAAACGCTCTTTGTTGGGATCTAAATTTTCATTCATCTTACAAATATAATATTTAGTTGGGAGTTTTTTTGTTTTTAACCACATAGAAATTAATCTTGATTTTTTTGAAATTAGTATTGATATTGATTTTTTGCCATTGAAAAAAGTATCTTTGTAAAAAATTAAGCAAATGATTATTTATAATGTTACCATAAATATTGACGACAGTGTGCACGACCAATGGTTAAATTGGTTAAAAACGAAACATATTGCAGAAGTTTTAGCTACCGGTTGTTTTTATAAAGCGAAACTTTCAAAAGTTTTAGTGGAAGAAGAAATGGGAGGCACTACTTATTCCATACAATATGCGGCAGAAAGTAAGGAACAACTTCAAAATTATTACAACACTTTTGCGCCGGAATTAAGAGAAGAAGGGCTGCGTTTGTTTGGTGACAAAATGTTAGCGTTTAGAACAGAGTTAGAAGTATTAAACGAGTTTTATAATAATGAAAACTAGTCAATTTGGGATTTACGATTTGGGATTTACGATTTGGGATTTACGATGTAGTACTTCGGCAAGCTCAGGATGACGGAATTTGCAATTCAAAATTTATAGTTCAAAATTTAAAATAAATAAACACATAAAAAATGTCCGTTAAAGCCAAAAAACATTTAGGTCAGCATTTTCTTAAAGATGAAGGTATTGCGCAGCAAATTGCCGATTCTTTGGTAGGTTCTAACTACAAAAAAGTGTTAGAAATTGGTCCTGGAATGGGTGTTTTAACAAAATATTTGTTAGAAAAATCGTACGAAACTTATGTTGTAGAAATTGACAAAGAATCCGTAACCTATTTAGAAGCCAATTATTTAAAATTGGCCAACAAGATTTTCTCTTTAGATTTTTTGCGTCACGATTGGCAAACGGCTTTTAATGATGAGCCATTTGCTATAATTGGAAACTTCCCTTATAATATTTCCACGCAAATTGTTTTTAAAACGTTAGAACTGCGTCAATTTATTCCAGAATTTTCAGGAATGTTTCAAAAAGAAGTGGCGGAACGAATTTGTAGTAAAAAAGGCAGTAAAGTATACGGCATTTTATCCGTTTTGGCCCAAGCATTTTACGAAGTAGAATACTTATTTACGGTACCACCAACAGTTTTTAATCCGCCACCAAAAGTAGATTCGGGTGTGATGCGCATGACGCGAAAAGAAAATTACGATTTGCCGTGCGATGAAAAATTACTGTTTAAAGTGGTAAAAACCGCATTTCAACAAAGAAGAAAAACCTTAAGAAATAGTTTAAAAAGTTTAAATTTATCCGATAAATTACAAGAAGATACTATCTTTGCACAAAGACCAGAACAATTATCCGTAGAAGAATTTATTTCTTTAACACAAAAAATAGCGGCAGATGGAATTTAAAATCAGTAAAGAACTTATCACGCAAATTGAAAATTTAATTCAGCAAAATAATATTGTTGATTTGGAAAGCATTTTACATGACATTCACTTTGCTGATATTGCTGAAATTATGAATGATTTGGATACGTCCGAAGCCATTTATATTTTCAACTTATTAGATTCTGAAATTACTGCTGAAATATTACTTGAACTTGATGAAGAAGTTCGTGAAACTATTTTAAGCACCTTATCTGCAAAAGAAATTGCCGAAGAGCTTGATGAATTAGATACCGATGATGCAGCAGATATTATTGCCGAATTGCCTCAATCTAAAAAAGCACAGGTAATTTCGGAACTTGAAGATGTAGAGCATGCCAAAGATATTGTTGACCTTTTACGTTATGATGAAAATACCGCAGGTGGTATTATGGCAAAAGAATTAGTACGAGTAAACGAAAACTGGACCGTATTAACTTGCGTGAAAGAAATGCGCCTTCAGGCAGAAAATGTTACTCGCGTGCATTCCATTTATGTAGTAGATGATGAAGACCATTTGAAAGGACGTTTGTCGTTAAAAGATTTATTGACCACTTCTACCAAAACACAAATTAGCGACATTTACATTAAAAAAGTGGATTATGTTCGTGTGGAAACAAAAGATGTAGAAGTAGCCCGAATTATGCAGAAATATGACTTGGAAGCCATTCCTGTTGTAGATGAATTAGGTAGGTTAGTGGGTCGTATTACCATTGACGATATTATTGATATTATAAAAGAAGAAGCTGATAAAGATTACCAGTTAGCTGCCGGTATCTCACAAGACGTTGAGGCAGATGACAGCATTTTAGAATTGACCAAAGCGCGGTTGCCATGGTTGGTTTTGGCACTATTTGGTGGGTTTATCTCCGTTAAAGTATTGGGTATTTTTGAACCTATGATGGAAAGTCACAGAATGTTGTTGTTCTTTACACCGCTTATTGCTGCTATGGCTGGAAATGTGGGTGTGCAATCGAGTGCCATTGTGGTGCAAGGTTTAGCAAACAATTCCATTACAGGAAGTTTATGGAACCGATTGCTTAAAGAATTATCATTAAGTTTATTAAACGGAAGTATTTTAGCTGGAATTTTGATTCTTGGGAGTCATTTTCTTCTTGGTTACGAATTTATTATTGGCATAACCGTTTCTATAGCATTATTAAGTGTAATTGTAATTGCCTCATTAATTGGAACATTTATTCCAATAGTCTTAGATAAATATGGTGTAGATCCTGCTTTAGCGACAGGACCATTTATAACTACCAGTAACGACATCATGGGAATTATTATTTATTTTACTATTGCCAAATTAGTGTTGGGAATTTAAATTTACTTTTCAGAATAAAAATAAAAATGTCCTAATTACATCCACAAAAAAAGTCCTAATTCACATTAGGACTTTTTTTATATATTTTAGTGATGTAATTCTACTTCGCCTTTTTTCATTGGTACATTTTGCGGTACAAAATCTTCATCATGACCTGGTTTACTGTAGTCATATGGCCAACGGTATACAGCAGGGATTTCTCCTGGCCAGTTACCATGCATATGTTCTACTGGTGCCGTCCACTCTAAAGTATTAGAACGCCATGGATTCATAGGTGCTTTTTTTCCTTTGAAAATACTGTAGAAGAAATTCCAGAAGAATACCAATTGGAACGCCGCTCCTACTAAAGCAAAAACAGTAATTAATACGTTAGTATCTGCTAACTCGTCAAATAATGGAAAGTTAGAGTTGGTATAATATCTTCTTGGTAATCCTGCCATTCCAATAAAGTGCATTGGAAAGAAAACGCCGTAAGCACAAACAGCAGTTACCCAAAAGTGAATGTATCCTTGTGTTTTATTCATCATTCTTCCAAACATTTTTGGAAACCAATGGTATACACCAGCGAAGAATCCGTATAATGCTGAAATACCCATTACTAAGTGGAAATGCGCTACAACGAAATAGGTATCGTGTACATTAATATCCAAAGTACTGTCTCCTAAAATAATTCCTGTTAAACCTCCAGTAATGAAAGTAGAAACCAAACCAATTGAGAATAACATACCTGGATTTAATTGTAAGTTACCTTTCCATAATGTAGTAATATAATTAAACGCTTTTACAGCAGATGGAATGGCAATTAATAAGGTTGTGAATGTAAATACCGAACCTAAAAATGGATTCATCCCTGAGATAAACATGTGGTGACCCCAAACAATTGTTGATAAAAATGCAATTGCAATTATTGATGCGATCATCGCACGGTATCCAAAAATTGGTTTTCTAGAGTTGGTTGCAATTACTTCAGATGTAATTCCTAAAGCTGGTAATAATACGATATATACTTCCGGGTGTCCTAAGAACCAAAATAAGTGTTCGAATAAAACGGGTGAACCACCTTGGTAATGTAATACTTCACCTTTAATAAATATATCAGATAAGTAGAAAGACGTACCGAAACTTCTATCGAAAATTAATAATAAAGCTGCAGAAAACAATACTGGGAATGAAATAACTCCAATAATTGCAGTTACAAAGAATGCCCAAACTGTAAGTGGCAATCTCGTCATAGTCATTCCTTCTGTTCTTAAATTGATAACTGTTACAATATAATTTAATGAACCCATTAATGATGATGCAATGAAAATAGCCATAGAAACTAACCATAAAGTCATTCCCATTCCAGAGCCTGGAATCGCTTCTTCAATTGCAGAAAGCGGAGGATAAATTGTCCAACCCGCAGATGCAGGACCTGATTCAACAAATAAAGAGGCAATCATTACTATACAAGAAACAAAGAACATCCAGAATGATAACATATTCATGAATCCAGAAGCCATATCTCGAGCACCAATTTGCAGTGGAATTAATAAATTACTAAACGTCCCAGATAATCCAGCCGTTAAAACAAAGAATACCATGATGGTTCCGTGAATAGTAACTAAAGCAAGGTAAATATCATTTCTCATAACACCACCCGGAGCCATTCTTTCGCCTAAGAATACTTTAAAAATTTCAAAAGATTCTTCTGGCCAAGCAATTTGCATTCTGAAAAACAAAGATAAAACTACCCCTATAATTCCCATCAACAAACCTGAAATTAAATATTGCTTAGCAATCATTTTATGATCAATACTAAAAATGTATTTAGTAATGAAAGTATCTTTATGATGACCGTGATCGTGTGACATAATAATTATATTATTTTTTGAATCTTAATTTAATTTTTTTCTACAACTTGCGCTAACATTTTTGTAGTATCTACTACAACTTTAGCATCTGCAGGATTAGCTGCAGGATCTACTTTAGGAGTGTTAGCTTCTTTTACTACTACAGAAATAGTTTTTTGTTCTTTTAACCATTTTTGGTAATCTGCTTCCGACTCTACAATAATTTTCAACTGCATGTTGTAATGAGAAGCGCCACAAATTTTATTACATAATAATAAATAGTCAAAAGTATATGGTTCTAAAGCTGGTTTACCTTCAGCAACTAATGCTAAAGACTTTTTGGCTCTAATTTTATTAATTCCATCAACTTTTTTCATCATCATAGCAGTACCACGCATATCTGCTGTAGTTAAAGTTGGAACGAAAGCAAATTCTGTCACCATTCCAGGAACACAATTCATTTGAGCTCTAAAGTGAGGCATGTAAGCCGAGTGCAAAACATCTTGAGAACGCATTCTGAAATGTATTTTCTTACCAACTGGTAAATGAATTTCTGCTACTACTTTATCATCTTGTGAATTTGGATCAGACATATCAACACCAAGTGTGTTTACATCTTTTATATAACGCACATTGGCTTTACCTAACGTATTATCTTCTCCAGAATAACGTGCTTCCCAAGCGAATTGTTTGGCATATAATTCAATATTAATAACTTCTTCATCTTCATTTACAAACATAATTTGATTCCAAGTATATAATCCATAAAGAATTAAAACAGCCAATACAATTACAGGAATTATAGTCCACAATGCTTCTAATTTGTTATTATCTGCAAAGTACAATGCTTTTTGACCTTCTTTACCTCTGTATTTAAATGCAAAATAATGCAATAAAAACTGAGTTAATGTTTGAACAAAAAAGATAATTGCCATTGAGATATTCATCAAATTATCGACATCTTTACCATGTAATGAGGCTGGCGTGTCTAAAACAAAGCTTCCCCATTTAACAAATGAATAAATTGTAAAAATGTATATAAATGCTACAAATGCAAACATTAAATATCCATTTATATTGTTGTCTTTATCTGTTGCTACGCCAGAGTCATCTCTTTTTGTACCTATTTGAGTTAGACTAAATATCTTAGATAATTGCCAAGCGGCAACTCCTAATAAAACTATGATTAAAAGTATCAATAAACCGTTCATTTGTTTATTTCGTTAATTAATTATTAATAATGAAAATGCTTGCTTTCTTCTATATATGGATTTCCTTCAGAAGCTAGTGGTGCTTTTGTTAATGCCGTAAACACAACAAAAATAAATAATCCTGCAAAGAAAAGTACCGAACTAATTTCCGACACACCAATAAACCATTGATCGCCAACAGTTGCAGGCATAATCATATTGAAAAAATCAACATAATGACCCGCTAATATTACAATACCAGCCATTACAACTACCCAATTAAGGCGTTTAAAGTCGGCATTCATTAATATTAATAACGGAAATACGAAATTCATCACTACCATTCCGAAGAAAGGTAAATTATAGTTTTCAATACGAGTTACAAAATAAGTAACCTCTTCAGGTATATTAGAATACCACATTAACATAAATTGAGAAAACCATAAGTAAGTCCAGAATACACTAATACCAAACATAAATTTAGCTAAATCATGTAAATGCGATTTATTAACTTCTGGTAATAAACCTTTGTTTTTTAGGTAAATAGTAGTTAATGTAATCATAGTAATACCACTTACAAAGAAACTTGCAAAAACATACCAACCAAATAACGTACTATACCAGTGAGGATCAACAGACATAATCCAATCCCAAGACATCATAGATTCAGAAATAATAAAGAAAACTAAGAATATCGCTGCAGCGTTATAGTTTTTCTTAAAGAAAGACATATCCCTAGTTTGGTCTAGCTTAATTGAATTTTTTCTAGACACATATCTATATAAATTCCAACCAAATAAGAAAATTACTGCTCTAATTAAGAAAAAAGGTACATTTAAAAATCCAGTTTTACCTGCAATAATACGGTCATAATTAGGACTATTAGGATCCGATACACCATCTGCCATCCAAGTGAATAAATGATTAAAGTGGAAACCAGAAAGCGCTAATAAAATAAAGAAAATGATTGAACCTGGTAAAACATAAGCCGTGATGCCTTCCATAACTCTAAATAACATTGGCGACCAACCTGCTTGTGCTACCCATTGAATGGCGTAAAAAGCTAAAGCCCCAACAGCAATTAACATAAAGAAAATACAGGCTATGTATAATGCAGACCATGGTTTATTTTGCAATTGGTGTTTTACGTGCTCAACATGTTCTTTGTGTTCCACCTCGTGGTTAACTATTTCTTTGTTATATTTACTTACGTAAACGTCACTTTTATGGTTTGTTACAACAGGTACAATTGCTACTACTGTAGAGTCATGTGATACATGAGCAGTAGTATCAACAGCGACATGAGCCACTTCATGATGTAATGAATCTACACTTTCAACTTTATGAGTTGAAGCTTCATGAGAAGTGTGTGCTTCCGTATTAGCATGTTCCTCATGAGTTGCTGCGGCATGAGTATCCTGGTGTGCACCACTATGATGCGCTTCTTGCTCTTTTAGGATGGCTTCAACATCTTCATTGGTTTTAGGAGCCGTCCAGAAACCGTATCCGATTCCTAAAATACCTAATACCATTAAGGCGAATGAAAAGCTTTTTAATCTACTAGAAAACTGGTACATATTTTTATTTTTTCTAAAAAGTAATACTATTTTAATTCTGATTTAAGTTTCATAACATAATCAGCTACTTGCCATCTTTCTTCTTTTGACAACTGATTGGCATGAGAACCCATTGAGTTTAAACCATAAGTAACAACATGAAAGATGCTACCAGTAGTAATTACTCTATCTTTATAACTAGGAACCCCTAGGAATTTTTCTCTTTTTACTAAATTTCCTTTACCATCTCCAGCTTCACCGTGGCAAATTGAACAATAAATGGTAAACAATTCTTTACCTCTTTCTGAGTCAATTTTATCAGGAGTTAAAGCTGAACCTAAAGTTTTAGATAAAGCATATCCTTCTGGCGTATTTGGAATTTCATAAGGAACATAACCTTGTTTGATGGTTCCAGCTGGCGGAATTTGACTTACTCTTCCCTTTTCACCAGTTGGGGAATTAAATGCTTCAGATTCTCCATAGGTTTCATAAGAAACCGGTTCATACATGTTTGGAAAAAACTGATAATTAGGTGCAGATTTATCAAAACAAGAGGTCATTAGCAAAGATGCTCCTACTAGTGTCAATATATTTAAAATACTTTTCATACCTATTAATGCTTATCAATTACTTTTACTTCTACTGCTCCAGTTTTTTTAAAGAAAGAAACCAATTCTTCTTCGTTATTATGAACACCAACTTCCATTAAAAAATGGTCATCCGTTGTTCTTACATCTGGATTTTCTGCTTGTTTGAATGGCCATAATTTGCTTCTCAT